>DAOUWN010000018.1 GCA_030667105.1 Deltaproteobacteria bacterium | reverse complement strand
GGTCTTGATTTCGTTCCGGAGAGCCTCATCACCCTGAATTGGGATGATGGCCCGGCCTATGCAATTGTCGTTGAGAAACATTCCCAGACACTTAGCGTTTATGAATGCCAGGATGGCTTCACCCTGAAGCACAGGTTTCCCTGTTCAACAGGTGAGGTTGCCGGAAAGAAGGAAAAATCCGGCGACAGAAAGACGCCCGAAGGCATCTACTTTTTCACAGAGGCATTTGAGAAAAGGTATTTGAGCGCAACGTACGGCAACAGGGCCTTTGTTATGGATTATCCGAATCTTTTGGATCGGAGACATGGACGAGACGGCAACAATATCTGGCTCCACGGAACCAACAAACTCCTCAAGCCCCGTGATTCAAACGGCTGCGTGGTGGTGGAGAACGGTCACATTGATACGCTGGCGCCGTACATCCGCTTGAATCGCACGCCCGTCATCATAGAACAAAGGCTTCACATGGTGTCGCCCGAAAGCCACGCCGCAAACCGAAAGGGTGTCACCGAACTCTTGGAAGGTTGGAAAAGCGCATTTACCACTGGAGACAAGGTCAAGTATTGCGCCTCTTATAGCGAGCCTTCGGCAGGCGTTGACAGGTTGTGGGAGGCTTGGGACCCTATTCGCACAGCATGGCAAAAGGCGCGAATTGCCTTTGGTATGAGTCTTAGAAACGTGACTATCGCTGTGGGAAACCCATGTGTCGTGGTTCTGTTTGATCAGGTCCTGCACCTGGATCGTCACGCAATGACGGTTGGCACGAAGAAGCTCTTTCTTGAACAGGATGAGAACACCTGGAAGATCGTTGAGGAGGTGTACCAGCCAGGCGCCACCAAACCTGAAGCGAACCATCTGATGGCTGCCTCGCTGGCTCGCCTGGACCGCCTGCAGAAAGACTACAAGGCCGTTGCCGAACTTATCGCCGAATGGGCGGAAGCGTGGAGTTCAAAAGATATTGCAAGATATAGGGCGTGCTATGCAGACGATTTTTACGCTCGAAGGATGGACTTGGCGGCCTGGATTCGCTATAAGGAGAGACTTAATAAACGCTATGATTCAATCCGCGTTTCTATTGAAGACTTGGATATCTGCCAGAAGTCAAACAAGAGTACTGCAACATTTCTGCAGCGATACCATTCAAGTGGAAACCAGTCTGTGGGCATGAAACGCCTTCGCCTTAAACGTGTTGGGGGATTATGGAAGATCTATCGGGAAGCATGGCACAAGATTCGAGAGTAACGAGCCCTCGCCGCGAACCAAAAGAGGCTAAGTCCTGGACTCTCCTTTTGGTTGGAGAACTCGGCAACATTGTCTCGTTTCCACTGTCAAAACCATTGATAGTCTGTCTGACAGTAGGCTTCGCTACTATCTGCGCCTTTGCGGTTTTTGCCATGTATTCCTATTATAAGATGTTCTCTGAGCACGAATCCTTGGTAAAAGGTCTGGATCAAGCTCAGTCAGAGCTTGTTGCAGCAAACAAGGCCAAGGAGGAGGCTCAGATTCGCTTGGCTTTTCTTGAGACCAAGGCAAAACCAGAGAAAAAGGCAAAGCCTCATACAGTGGTTAAGCCAGAAAAGAAGGTCCGGCTGGAGAAGAAGACAGAACCAGCCAAGACAGAAGATAAAGCAGTGGCTGACAAAAAGCCGCCGATAGCCATATCTAAAGCGGAACCTCCCGCTGTGTTTGCCAGTGCAGATGCAAAGGATGTCCCATCCGAGGAAGTAGAAGACGCGGAGGAGACTTCTCCTGCTGAGCCGACAGGGGAGCCTCCTGCCGAGGGTGACGAAGCTGCCAAACCGCTTTCCCCGGAAGACCTTTTGGCCGAAAATCTCGAAATCTGGCAAGACATTGCGGCACGTTCGGTAAAATTTAAGTTCAGTCTAAAAAACGTTGGGATCCCAGGTAGGAAGATTAGGGGCTACACATTCGTGGTTTTCAAACCCGAAGAGGGGTCTCAAGAACCTGCCAGGGGTTCGCCGTGGACACCTTTGAAGGATGGTAGGCCGACTATCTTTAAAAGGGGGCAGTATTTTTCCATTGCCCGGTTCAAGTACGTTCGCGGCACATTCCCTCAGATACAGTATGTTGAACGATTCGAGACCGCGACTATTTACGTGTTTACAGAAACAGGGAGTCTGCTGTTAGAGAAGGTTTATCAGGTGCCCGAAATACTGCGAGAATGACAAAGGGAAGCCCAATACATATGATCAGGGTCCTTGCATTTGCAGATTCGAACAAGAAATGGGCGGGAATTTTGCTGTTGCTTGTCGCTGCCCTTTGCTTGGTGCCTTGTGTGGGTTGGGCCAAACGAACCCATGAGGTTTTTTTTCAGGGCAGTGATCACGAACTTCATGTTTACAGGATATACGGCAAGGAACCTGGCAAGACCCTGCTTCTTATAGGAGGTATCCAAGGAAACGAACCCGGAGGATTTCTGTCTGCCGACCTCTATGCGGATATGGCTCTGGCCAAAGGGAATCTGATCGTCGTGCCACGGGCAAATTTTTATTCCATTGTCCTAAACCGCCGCCAGATCAATGAAGACATGAACCGGAAGTTTGCCCAGAGTTCCAAAGAGAACTATGAGACCAAAATCGTCTCTATCCTGAAACAGCTCATTTCAGAAAGCGACTGCCTCCTGAATCTCCATGACGGTTCGGGTTTTTACTCCGATCGTTGGGAAGGCCCTATGAGGAACCCCAAACGTTACGGGCAATCGATTATTGCCGACTGCAATACGTACACAGTGCCCGAAACCGGAGAAGTTCTGCAGTTGGGCGATATGGCAGGGCGCGTCATAGAGAAAATGAATACCCACATAAAGAAGCCGGACCATCGGTTCCGTTTCAACAACCATCGTACACAAGATCCCGACACCATTCACGCGGAGCAGCGGAAATCTGCAACATACTACGCCCTGTTTCAGTGCGGTATCCCTGCGTTTGGCATTGAGAGCAGCAAGTCTCTGTCTCTGGAGACGAAAGTGCGCCACCACAATCTTGCCATCAACGCCTTTATGGAGCTTCTAGGCGTTGTGCCGGAAGCCCCTGGCATCTATCTGGATCCTCCGGTCATGCGATACATAGTCATGGCAGTAAACAGTAACATACCTTTTGCCATTCCAAACGGGCATACGCTGCGCGTAAGGCAAGGTGACGTCGTAAGCATCTCCAACGTCGAGGCGAACTACAAACGCGGCTTAACCGCGGACGTTCTGGATCATGGAACATTCAATGACATGGGAAAGCCGATTCGAATTGAGCGTCCAACTCAGGTCATAGTCCGGAAAGATCATCACCCGTGCGGCATGATCAACATCGTTCTTGATCCAGGCCAGAGGCCAGCCTATACGGTTTCTGCGCTGCCTGAAGTTATGTTTTTTAACACAAGGATTAACAGTCAAGAGCACCTTTTTATGAATCATGCCAGCGTGGCATTGGTAAAAGGAGACAGACTCGAGTTGGTGGATGTCACTACCAACCTGGCAGATCCTTCCGAGATCACAGTGAATTTTAAGGGATATGTGGGAGACAGGCAGAACAATACAGGGGAGGATCGGGGCTGCGTTATCCACACTGATCGGGATCTCTGGAAGTGGTATTCACTCGATGGCAAAGGAAAAAAATATCAGGTTGTAGTAACCCACGACGAGACCGTGTTGGGGCGACTTTTCGTGGAGTTAACAGAACCGAAGCTTGACTACGTCATTCTCCAGATAAACCAGGGTGTCAAGCAGTGTCTCTTTGCGGGAGACACGCTTCCCATTTATCCGCAAGACACAATCAACATCCTCGACATCAAGACCAATATTGCTGCAAATGCAGGCGTTCAAGCCTTTTTGAAGGGGATTCATAGAAAGGTTCGTCTTTTTTCTGATGGCTCGGCTTTTCCCTCAAAGATTGATTCAGGAGAAGTCGGAAATGATCGTAACAGATGCAAGATTGTAGTTCAAAGAGAGAGCATGGTCATCGGCTCAATCCTGCTCGATTTGGAAAGAGGGGTGCGTCATGGCGGATAAGTCCGGAGGCCTTTCTATCATCGACAAAGGTCTCAAAGTAGAAGGGACCTTAAACGCGGAGGGAAAGCTGATCATAGCCGGCGTATTGGAAGGAACTCTTATTGGAAACGCAGTGGTTACTGTTGAAGGAAGCCGGGTTGTTGCCCATGCGAAAGTTCGCGAGATGATTATCGCTGGTGACTTCGAAGGTGATGTCACAGCCTATGAGAGCCTGAGAATCTTGCAGACGGGTAATTTTGGTGGAAATATCATTTGTAAGAGCTTAAGCCTGGAAGCCGGCGGCAAGTTGAACGGAAATGTCAGGCCCCTTGAGGGCAAGAACCACCTCTCGGTGCCCAAGACGGAAGTCCCGGCGGGCCAGGATTAGACCTGGAGACATTTCCCGAACGTGACTTTCCTTGGCTCTGTCCGTCACTTAATTTTGCATCCTCACGGGACGGCCAAACAGCTAAACACCTCAGGTTTTTCCCTCAAAGCCGATCGTTACTGTTCCCCCTTCCACAACCACAGGGACTCTGCGTTTTCCGCCAGAGTGCTCAAGCATCGTTTCCAAGTGCTTTGAATCGTTTGCCACGTTTAGGTACTTCACGTTCTTGCCTTCACGAGCAGCGGCCTCCCGGGCTGCTGTGGTGAAGGGTCAAGTATCTTTTCCGAAAATGAGAACTTCGTCAGCCATGGTATCAAGGCCCTCCTTTCATGATTGGGAGCAAGTAGAAAATATGTACCAACTGAGCCCCATGTTGTCAAATGCCTTTCAGCCTTGTTAAGAAAAGAGAGGCATGATAGATTGTCAGTTGCAAAGTGCCTGCTCTACGACGGCATAAGGCGTTAGGGTTCGCGAAGAAATAAGTTTACATTTTCAGGAGTTGAGCCGCACGCATGGCAAGGCGCGATGGATCGGCGCATCAAAATGTGAAGTTATTTTTGAGCGAGCCCTTAGGCCTGAAAGCCCAAGGATATGTCCTTGAGCCCTTAGCCTTGCACCTTGGGCCTATTTTTTTGATCCAAAAACATCTTTTCAATCGCCATCATTGATGGACGAATATGACGAGTACCAAGTTGTACATGGGAATCGATCTCGGTTCCGTGAGTTTAAATATAGTCATCATTGACGCCGAAGCACAGATCAAGACGTCCATGTACAGGCGTACCGAGGGACGGCCGTTGCCCGTTTTGCTGGGGTCCCTGGAGGAACTAAGCGCCGAATTCGACGGCTTTGAAGGAATTGTCGCCACAGGAAGCGGCCGGAAACTGGTGGGCAATATCCTTTCTGTGCCGGATATTAATGAGATCGTCACTCAGGCCAGGGCTGCCTGTTATCTCTATCCGGATGTTCGCACCATTATCGAAATCGGCGGTCAGGATTCTAAACTCATTTTTGTGAATCGAGACGCGAAAACCGGTGAACCCGTGATTGCGGACCATGTACTTAATGAGGTTTGCGCAGCAGGCACAGGCTCGTTTCTTGACTTGCAGGCACACCGTCTGGGCATGACTGTTGAAGACATTGGGACTCTGGCCCTTCGGGCCGACCATCCGGCCAGGATTTCCGGCAGATGCAGCGTGTTTGCCAAAAGTGATATGGTCCACCTCCTGCAGGAAGGCACGCCGAAATCTGATATCGTTGCAGGTCTTTGCAACGCCCTTGCCCTTAATTTCATTACCAACCTGGGTAAAGGGAAACCATTTCAAAAACCGGTTCTCTTCCAGGGTGGTGTGGCTGCCAATCCAGGTGTGGTGAGGGCCTTTGAGGCGCTCTTGGGACATGGCGCAGGGAGCCTCATAATCCCGGAGCATTTTCTCGTGATGGGCGCTTTTGGCTCAGCCCTTATGGCCCGTGGCCGGACCACGGGTTTGCCCCAATCCACGAATCGCCTTGTTGAAAGCATCAGGAGCGCCCTTAAGACGGCCGGACATCGCAGTCGTGCAGCCCACCTGAAACCCCTGGTCTCTCGAAAGGGCTACGAGGAAACAACGGATACATACTACGGGATAAAACCAGGGGATTGTGTTGATCTATTTCTGGGTATTGATGTTGGGGCCGTCAGCACAAATATCGTGCTAATTGACAGACAGGGACGACTGCTTGCCAAACAGTACTGGTATACCCAGGGGGAACCAGTTGACACGGTTCGAGCAGGCCTTGAAGAGATGGCCCGCAAGGTGGGCAATAATGTGCGCGTCTGTGGAGTGGGTGTGACGGGAAGCGGCCGATACTTTATTGGAGATTTTGTTGGAGCAGATGTGGTGATCAATGAAATCTCGGCTCAGGCACGGGCGGCCATGCACTTCGACCCTGAAGTGGATACCATTATCGAGATTGGCGGCCAGGACTCCAAATACATAAGATGTAATAATGGGCAAGTAGTGGATTTTGAGATGAACAAGGTCTGCGCGGCCGGAACAGGCTCTTTTCTGGAAGAACAGGCTGCTCGCCTTAAGGTGCCGATCCGCAAGACCTTCAGTGATCTTGCCTTGTCCTCCGGTAGGCCGGCCGATCTTGGCGCTCGGTGCACGGTATTTATGGAATCTGATCTGATTCATCACCAACAAACGGGCGAGAACCTAAGCGATTTGACCGCAGGACTCTCATATGCCATCGCATACAACTATCTGGAAAAGGTGGTCGGCGCCAAAAAGGTGGGGAACCGTATTTTGTTCCAGGGAGGCGTGGCCGCGAACCAGAGCGTTGCGGCTGCCTTTGAGAATATCCTGGGGAAGCCTCTAGTCAGCCCGGAGCACCATAATGTCACCGGCGCCCAGGGCGCAGCATTGGCAGCCATGGGCAGCGAGCGCGGGTCCAGCCGGTTTGCAGGATTCCATCTCAAGGATCGTCCCTATGAGGTGAAGACCTTTGAATGCCAAAAATGTCCTAATCTGTGCAGTATTCATCAAATCTTTATAGATGGCACGCTCCGCTCTTACTATGGCAGCCTGTGCGGACGATACGATAAGTCCTCTGATCGTCATGCCTATGCCCACCTGCCTGATCTTTTCAGGGAGCGGCGAAGTCAGCTCATGAAGTGCTTTCACGAGAAAAGAGACGTTTCAGAAGGGGCCGGAGAGAGTATCGGCATTCCCAGGGCCTTGAGCTTCTTCGATTATTTTCCTTTTTGGAGCACTTTTTTCAGTAGACTTGGCCACCCTCTGGTTCTTTCAGAAGGCACGAACAAGAGCTTAATCGAAAGAGGTCTCTCT
Source organism: Deltaproteobacteria bacterium (assembly GCA_030667105.1). The sequence continues at coordinate 6,151 of DAOUWN010000018.1, read as the reverse complement.
CATGTTCCTTCGGAGACCTGTTTTCCCGTAAAGGCAGTTTACGGTCACACTGTCGATCTCATATCAAAAGGGGCGGGCCGGATCATACTCCCCTGCGAGATCGATCACCGAGAGGCCGGCAATCAGAAGTCCCGGAGCTATAATTGCCCGTATGTTCAGTCCTTGCCCTATATGGTGAGAGCAGCCATGGGCTCAAGCGTTAAACTGCTGGCGCCAATCATACGGTGGAGTCGTTCAAGGCGGGAGCTTGATCGTGTGCTATTGGATCTGGGTAAGTCTTTGGGCCATAGTGCTGAGACAACCGGAAAGGCCATAGAGGAGGCCTGGCAATTACAGGGGGACTTTGAAAAGTGGCGCAAGAACCGTGGCAAAGAGATTCTGGCCTCCGTGGGACCAACGGACCGGTGCCTTGTCTTGTTGGGCAAAACCCACAATATCTTTGATCCCGGCCTGAATCTTCATCTTTCCAGGAAACTGAGGCAGGCAGGACACCTTGCCATACCCTTTGATATGCTCCCCCTTGAAGAGATCGCCCTTGCCGATCAGTACGAGAATGTGGTCTGGAAGAATACCCGCGATCTTTTAAGGGCGCTCATTTGGATGCGTAATGATCATCGCTTCTTTCCGGTGCTACTGACTAACTTCGGGTGCGGGCCGGATTCCTTCCTCATGAAATATATGGAGGCAGAAATTCCTAACAAACCCTGCCTTGTACTCGAGGTGGACGACCACACAGGCGATGCAGGTATGGTGACCCGCATCGAAGCATTTCTGGACACCCTGGATAGTGCGCAAGGGACAAGGGAGCCCGTGCCCGGCCGCCTCAATCTGGTGATTAAGGCCAGGCAAAGGAGCATCGACGCTTGGAATCCTGAGACAGATGTCCTGAAGCGTCTAGAGAATCGGACCCTCTATTTCCCCTATGTATCAACTGCTCTTTGTGCAGTGGTTAAGGCTGCCTTTCAGGCCATCGGCCTTGATGCGCAAGTACTTCCTGAACCGGACGATGAGAGCGAGCACCTGGGCAGACAGGTTACCTCCGGCAGGGAGTGTCATCCGTTCATTGTCACTTGCGGGGAGTTCGTGAAACTGACCCGTAAGCCGGACTTCGAACCTGAACGTGCTGCGATCTTGATGCAAAACTACGATGGCGCCTGCAGGTTTTCTCAATACGGGATCGGACATGCTGATCTTTTCAGACGCATGGGGTTGCCTCAAATTCCCGTCATTGCCCCCCTTACTTCCACCCGCTTTGACGAGTTTTCAGGACTCTTTGGCCTGCGGTTTACCAAGCTGCTGTGGCAAGGCTGGTTGGCTGCTGAAGTGCTTGAAAGGGTTCGACTTCACGTGCGTCCTTATGAGAAAAATCCGGGAGAGACCGATCGGTTTTATGCCGACGGCATTCAGGGCATTGCCAGGGCCGTAGCCCAACCAAACGGCAGGCCTTCCGTATGGAGTTGGGAGGTCCTTTCGGCCTTGAAACGAGCAGTGAAAGCCCTTGGGACCGTGCCAGTTGACCGATCCGAGAAGCGTCCAACCATTGGCATTGTCGGGGAATTCTACACGGTGTTAAATCGCTGGGCCAACCAGGACCTTGTACAGACCCTTGAGAAACTGGGCGCTGAAGTGATGATTCATGGTCTTGCAGTCTCGAACTTTTACAGCCTCTTTTCCGAGCATTATTACCACAGAGGTCGCTTGAGAGAAGGGAAGGTAGGTTCGGCTTTCTACTATTTTTTACGCAACCAGTGGGTTATGTCCTGGGTCAGACAGGCACAAGCATGCCTGCCCAGCGAACTGCGTCCCTTTGGAACTCTTGACGCCAAAACCATTCTTCGTGAAACCAGACCCTTCATCTACTATGATATCGATCCGGTGCTGGCTACACTAACGACCCGTGTCAGACGCTTTGCTGCTTCAGGGATCTCCGGTATCTGCAACCTTTTTGTGCTTAACTGTATGCTTGGCAATATCACGGTGCCGATCTTTAAGAACGCCTTGAGAGCCTACCAGAACATCCCGCTTTTGCACGCCGTTTATGACGGACAGAGGGGGACCAATATGATTACCCGGATTGAGGCCTTCATGCATCAGGCCGGGCTTTACCACGAACGACATGGGGGAGAGAGGAAAAGTGCCTAAAGTGAGCTAAGGTGCCTAAAATTAGAAGTAATTGCGGAATTTCGATTTTTGCCTTTGACATTTCCATCACGTGTATTAATTTATGAGTTTCTTATGCGATCCACAGGCAACTTGATCGTACAGGGTTTTTTCCCGAGCCCGCAAAAGGCGGGCGTTACATAAAATCGCGGAGCGATTTTATAACTTGAAACTGAGTCAAGATCTGACCATTCCCAACGAGTTGGGTTTACATGCCCGTGCTGCCGCCAAGGTTGCCCGGTTGGCCGAGCAGGCTCGCGCCGGCGTGTTTATCATAAAGGATGGCCAGGAAGCGGATGCCACCAGCATACTTGATATCATAGGTCTGTATTGCCCATGTGGCACTGAGGTGACCGTGAGAATAACCGACCCGGATGATCGGGAGATATTGAACCGGATTGCCCGATTGATTGAAGCCGGTTTTGGAGAGCTATAGCAGTGCCTGATTCTACATCAAAAAACCTGGTGGTCCAGGGTATTGGCGTATCGCCCGGCATTGCCATTGGCAAGGCCTTTCTTTTCGAGCAGGAAAATACTGACGTAATAGAAAAGCGTTTTGTCGAGCCCGAAGAAATCCGATCTGAAATAAATCGTTTCAAAGACGCCGTAACAAAAGCCCAGGAATACCTTCATAGAATCATTGGGGAAATCCCGGATGAGTATCGGGATCACAACTATATCCTTGACAGCCATATGATGCTTCTTAAAGACAGGATGATCTATGACGGGACGATTGAACAGATCAAAGAGACAAGTGTTAATGCCGAATGGGCCTTGAAGATCGCTGTGGAAAAGGTCAAGTCGGTTTTCAACCAGATGGGAGACCCTTATTTTCGAGACAGGGTTTCAGATATCGCCCATGTCTCCAAGCTTATCCTGGAAAACCTCCTTGGGACAGGGCCTTCCAAGATTTCTGACATAGACAAAAGGGTCATTATCGTGGCCCACGACCTTTCTCCGGCCGAGACAACCCAAATACAGTTGGAAAAAGTCAAGGCCTTTATGACAGACCTCGGCGGCCAAACATCGCACACCGGCATTATTGCCCGATCTCTTGAGATCCCCGCAGTACTCGGCCTGGGAAACGCAACCGAGCTCATTGAGCCAGATGACCTCGTTATTGTGGATGGAAGCGCAGGCGTTGTGATTGTTGATCCCAACGAGGAAACGCTTGCACGGTATCATGAACGCAAAGTCCTGTTTGAGGATTTCCAGGCCAGAGTCACCCGCAGCAGTTACCTGCCGGCAGAGACAACAGACGGGCATCATTTGAAGGTCAGCGCTAACATCAACCTGATAGAAGAAGTTGTGTCAGCCATCGACCACGGGGGAGACGACATCGGCCTGTACCGGACCGAGTTTCTTTACCTGAATCGGCCAAGCCTTCCCTCAGAGCAGGACCTTTTTGACAATTACAGGGACCTGGCCGAGATCATGGGGGCCCGGCAAGTTACTATCCGGACCTTGGACATCGGAGGAGACAAGTTTGCCGGCAGCATTTCGTGGGCGGGAGAGGAAATGAATCCGGCCTTAGGTCTTCGAGCCATTCGGTTTTGCCTCCAGTCGCCTGAAATTTTCAAGACCCAGCTCCGTGCCATACTCAGGGCCGCGTATTTTGGCAACATCCGGGTTATGTTCCCTATGATATCCCAGGTTGAGGAAATTGTTCAGGCAAAGGAGATGCTGAATGAGGCCGCGGAGTCTCTGGAGAGGGAGGGCATTCCTTTTCAAGGTGACATTCAGATTGGCGCCATGATCGAGGTCCCTTCAGCCGTTGTAATGGCCGATATGCTTGCCAGAGAGGTCGACTTTTTTAGCATCGGCACCAATGATCTCATCCAGTATTCTCTAGCCATTGATCGGGTCAACAAGAATGTTGCCGGCCTTTATCAGCCACTCCACCCTGCTGTGCTGAGGATGATACATCGAGTCGTTGAAGTTGCCAAGGCGACGGGGATCCAGGTCACGTTATGCGGTGAGATGGCGGGAGATCCTATCAATGTTCCTGTGCTCCTCGGCCTGGAATTGGATGGTGTCAGCATGAACCCCATCTCCATTCCTGCAATCAAGAATGTGGTCCGTAGGCTTTCCTTTGAGGAGTCAAAGCACCTCGTGCAAAGGATGCTGGAGCAGGCCACTTACGCAGACGTCCTGAAGCTTATTCAGGAAACCTATGGACCGTCTATTGAGACGGCCACCTTTTCCTACAATGATACTGTCGGTCACTGACCACTCACGGAGGTGGTTATCAACAAGATTGTCTGCCAGAACCGCAAGGCCCGGCACGATTATCTCATCCTGGATAAATACGAGGCAGGCATGGTTTTGCTTGGCACTGAGGTCAAATCATTGAGACTCGGCAACGCAAACCTCAAGGATAGCTATGCCAGAATTCGGGGCGGCGAGGTGTTTCTTTACAATATGCACATAAGCGCATACCCCTATGCGGCCCACGGGAATCACGATCCCTTGCGCACTCGAAAGCTCCTGTTACACAAGGGGGAGATCAAACGCCTTACCGGCAAAGTGGAGGAGAAAGGCCAAGCGCTTATTCCTCTGCAGGTGTATTTCAAGAGGGGCAAGGCAAAAGTTGTCTTGGCCTTGGCCAAGGGGAAGAGGAAATACGACAAGCGGCAGGCGCTTCGAAAGCGAGAGGAAGCACGGGAACTGCAACGTGAAAAGCGTGATGCGGGAAAGGGTTGACAACAGGGCTAGAGGCTTTATAATAGTGTCATAATCGTTTGCCGGCCTTTATTGCGTCAGTAATTTTTTTCCAAGCGATTTCATGAAGGGGGCGAAACGGCTTCGACGGGGATATAGAAACATGGGTTGCATACCGAGCTTCTGCCAGCTCGTAAAAACGGCGGAAACTAAAATAATCGCAGACGATTATAATTACGCTCTAGCCGCTTAGTACCGGCTAGCGTCCTGCCGGGTTTTCCTGCGAATCCGGGTCAGGGCGTCGACCAGCAGGATAGCCTTTTGCGGTTGCTTGTTACGCACGAGGCGAACACCTTAACAAGCTAGTCAATCAAGAATCCTGCCTGAAGGAGCCTTGAGAGACGAAATTCAAAATTCAGGCTATGTATGTAGATGCCTGTGTGGAATATTGTCGGACGCGGGTTCGACTCCCGCCGCCTCCACCAGCCTACGCTCGGAGCTTCGCGGAGAGCGGAGGCTGCGCGCCGAAGCCCCGAAGGGGCGAAGGCGGGCTTCTCTCGCACAAGTAGACACCCCAGCTCCAAGCTTCGGCTGGCGAGCCAGCTTGATGACCCAGCGCGGACCCTACTGTCCAAAGCGACTCGTCCTCCGAAGCCCTTTAGGACGTAGGAGGAAGGCTGCGCGCCGAAGCCCGCCGTAGCTTTTGCGAAGGTGGACGTAGGCGGGCTATCTTCTCTGATTAAGAGTCTTACCATAAGGGAACGCTAACATTCGGACCTGTCCGCCGGAGCCCTTAAGGGCGTAGGAGGAAGGCTGATGAAATACGTTTACCTCTTGCAGAGCATCCCCTTCCCAGAAAAGAGATACGTCGGCCTGTCATCCAATGTTGAGAAGCGCCTCAATGCCCACAACCAGGGCCAATCGCCCCATACCGCCAAGTTCAAACCCTTGAAGCCTATAACCTATGTGGCGTTTTCCAATGAATCCAAGGCACTTGAATTCGAGAGATACCTTAAATCAGGTTCCGGAAGGGCCTTTGCCAACAGAAGGTTTTGGGAATCCTGACACCCCCCACTCCCAACGCTACCTTAAAACCGTCTTCAGGGCCGTGCCTTTGCCAAGAAATGCCTGTGACGTTCAATTATATCATCATTAGGCGAATAAAGGGTTGGAAGATCTTCCGCTAGAAAGTTGAATAGCATAAAAACATGGACGTGCCCCAGTGCGCCCGAAACTGTAAAACTAAAGGGCGTCCCTGAAATTCCTTCCAATGAATCCAAGGCAGTTGAATTCGAGAGATACCTTAAATCAGGTTCCGGAAGGGCCTTTG
>DAOUWN010000195.1 GCA_030667105.1 Deltaproteobacteria bacterium | reverse complement strand
CGGCACCTCTAATTCGAACTCCTCAAGGATCATTTCCAGAAGTTGATCAGCCGTAACGTTGGTGTTAAAGATGACCGCCACCTCAATGTCTGTGCCGATCTGTTTTAAGAACTGTTTAATGAGGGTGGTCTTGCCGGTGCCGATCTCTCCGGTGAGCAGGATAAAGCCGACCCCATCTACGAATCCGTATTCGAGATAGGTGAGAGCCATCCGGTGCTTGGCGCTCATATAGAGAAAACTGGGATCGGATATGATATTAAATGGCTTTTCTTCAAGACCGTAGAATTTTGTGTACACTAGTAGTAATACCCGCGTGAGCCACTGTCGCCCCTGTTCATGACCAGGCCGACAATGTTCTTATCCTTAAAAACCTCAACAGCCCTGCGGATTTGGTCTTTCGTAGTTCTACCCGCCTCCACCACAAGGATCACGCCGTCTACATAGGAGGAAAAAACCAATGCGTCGGGCACTGTAAGCGCCGGGGGGCAGTCGAAAATAATGTAGCGCTCCGCGTAGCGACGCTTCATCTCCTCGACCAGCTTTTCCATCTTGGGAGAACCCAGGATATCCGTAGATCCGCGAAGAGGCCTTCCGGCCGGCAGCACCACCATCTTGGCTATCCCGGGATTAACGAGAAGCTCGCCCACCGGAACATCATTTTGCAGATAATCTGAAAGGCCTTTTTCCGCATCACAGCCCAGATAGTCGTGGATCTTTGGCTTCCGAAGGTCCGTGTCCACCAGAAGAACGGTCTGCTTGACCTCCCTGGCAATGCTGACAGCCAGGTTAATGGCCGTGATAGTCTTGCCCTCGCCTGGCAGAACGCTGGTGATCATGATGGTGTTATGCCCTTTGTGGCGGGTTTTTTGAAGCACATGGGTGCGCAAAAGGTTGTAATAGTCCATGACTTCCGGGTTATCCATGAGCGTCATCACCCGGTGTCTCTCAAGGTGGCCCCTGTCCAGGGACATCACTTTTGTCTTGGTATATGCAGGTTCCCCTGCCTGAAGACGAGACACCTCGGAAGGTCTGTAGCCTTCAGCTTGCTCTTGACCTTCGTGACGCATTTTCCTTGCCCGTTCCAGGGCCTTTTCTATCTTGCTCATATCACACACCTAACCCGGATAAACCGGAATCCCTTCTCAAAAACCGATGTAAAACTCGCGCATGATCTGAATCCACAAAATATCGAGCGGCTTGTATAAATAGTGCAAGACGGCCAATCCGCCCACGATAAGCCCAACGGTAGCGCCAACAAAGGCCAATCTCCTCCATAGCGTTTTTGCACGGTCTTGCGCTGTTTCCAAATAAGGAATCACTGCCAGCACGGGATGTCCAGCCACCTTTGCCAGCTCGTCGGCTCGACGCACGGAATGGTCCATATACTCGGCCATGGAGCCAAAACCGACTCCTGCGCCTGCTGCCAGGACCAGGCCTATAAGCAGAATGGCCAACCGGTTGGGCCTGTCAGGTTTTTCCGGTGTGATGGGCGGGTCTATGAGGGTGAACTTCTCCCCCATGCGGCTCTCCTCAAGGCCCTTGGCCTCCCTTGCGGCCATAAGCCTGCTCATGGTTTCCTGATATTTTGCCTGGGCATTGGCATAATCCCGATCCAGGGCCCGGTATTGCTGCTCCACCTGCGGGGTGACTTCCACTCTCTTTTGATAGTCCTGGTATCCCTCCTTTAAAACATTGAGATTTTTCTGGGCGCTTTCAATCTCCATCTGCGTAGAAGCGATCTGGGTCTGGAGGTTGATGTAAGAGGGATTTTCCGGTTTTTCGTCTTCTGTCCTGAGTATGGTCTGTTTTTCAGAAAGCGCTGCAACCTTGGCCTTCAGCTGGACAACCTCCTTGTCGAGCCTGATGACGTCAGGATGTTTTTCCGAAAACTTTCTTGAGATCACAGCAAGTTGCGTCTCCTTGTCATGGAGTTCCCCGTACGTCTCACGCAGGTCTTCGCGCGTGGCCACCTCGCCTTCCAGGGCATCCAGTTTTTTCTTCATGGCAATCACGTCCGGATGCTCATCAGCAAGGGTGGCGCTGAGCCCCAGGTATTCACTTCGCAAGATCTCAAGCTCTTCTTTCGGTGTCATGACCCTTTTGCCTTCCAGGCTCACAGTGTACATGACGGGTTCCAAGATTGCCAACTGGCCCTCCAGATAGATCTTCCGGTTGACCAGGGTCTTGATCTGTTCCCCCTTAACGCCGATCTCCCTCTGAAGCCGCTCCATGGTCTGCAGGTTCACCTGCATGAGCTCGGGAAGCACGCTGATATGCTTATTCTTAAACTCGGCGATCCTGGCCTCGGTTTCAAGGATCTCCGAACGGAGTTGCGCCAGTTGGGTTTAAAGGAATTCAAACGTGGTCCTGGCCTTTTCTTCGCGGTTTTTCAGGTTTTCTTCCAGATAAAGGGAAGTAAGCACATTGGCAACCTGGGCCACCTTGCGGGGGTCTTTACCCTCATAGGAGAGAGTAAAGGCAATGGTGGCTGATCCCGGCCTTCCGGATTGCGGGTTGATCACCTCCGCCTGGATGGGCTCCATACGGATGTCCTCGCGCATCTTTTCGACGATCTCTTCTGTGGTGTACCGGTCCTTCAGATCCTCATAGAGCACGAAACGGCCGATAATGCCCAGGAGTCTTGAGCGACTCATCACGATGTGCGTGATCATCTGAAGCCGTTCCTCAACATAGCCGGTCACCGTGGTGCGGACAATATCCTGGGGGATTTCCTGCGCCTCAATGAGAATTGTGGCGCTCGACTTAAAGACCGGGGGCAAGACAAAGGCAATGACCAGAGAAAGACAAAAGACCAGCACAGCAGGAATAATAATCTGAAACTTCCTACGCTTTATGACGTCCCAGTACTGGTGAATATCCGCAGTTTGTTCCATAAGAAAACCCCTTTGACGTTATGGTGTTGAGTAAAGAATTCACGCCCAGAGGACATGGCCTTGATTTGCTCCCTTCCAGGGGGCCGGGCGCTCCGCAAACTCATGAATGCCTAAAATGCCTAATCCGCCTCCGGCGGAGTAAAATGCCTAAAATTGGGGTTGCACGCTCTGTTCTTAACTTTAGGCACTTTTGGCATTTTTGGCACTTTAGGCATTTCGACGCCGTACCGTCCAAAGGACTAGGTTTCCTGGCCTCAAACGAACTATTTCTGATGTTCTATTGGTCGCGGATTCAATCAAAGGTCTTCGGCCATGCCAAGGCAAGTTCCAGAAAAAAGCGGTTTCGCTCCTGCGAGTAGTCGGTGATTTCATTCTCGGTCCAGGTGTATGCATACCCCAACCGGAGGTCCACATCCTCTGTAAACCTGTAGATCATTGAGGGGTGAACCGAATATGTGAGCCGCTTTTCGTCCTCCACCAGGCCGTCTGTCTCACTGTGATAGTATGAAACGCTCAGGCCACTCCTTAGTTTCTCGGTAAACCGATATCTCAGGCCCGCCCTGACCCTGTCCCGGGTGACATTCTCACCGTAAATACTCGGTGTAATATCGCGGTTCACGTTCGCTGAAAGACTGAGGCGTTCAAAGCGCCACTCCAGGGTGCCGTCAACAATAAGGCCTGTGTCCTTTTCCTCGACAATCAATCCCGCCCTCGGAAATTTCGAATCGGTGTGCCTTGCGCCTGCCATGAGCGTTAACTGGACGGTTTCTGAAAACCGGTGATCAATGCCGGCCAGACCACGGTAAGTGCGTTGTCTCACATTGAGATCCCCGGAGGTTTCTTCGAAATCTACCAGGGTTGCGCCGGCCGAGCATATGATGCTGGTGCGCTCGTTCATAAGGCCATGAATCCAGGTCAGGTTCGGGCCGTGAAGGCGATAGTCAGGGTACCTTTCCAGATCATACTGGGTCTTCACAAAATCATAAGAAAACTCCAACGTATTGCGAGGATCCAGAACAATGGCGACCCCGGGCTCAAGGATGGCGCGTTTGCGCCTGGATCTGTCAGCAATAATGCCGGATTCCTCCAGGGCCGAGGTGAATGTATAATCATCCTTGTACTCTCCTGAAAAATCGAGGCGCCACAGCTCGCTCGGAGTCACACTTGCGGAAAGCTCGTATGTCTGGTCCACACTGTCCAGCTCGCTGTGGCGCTGGTAGTCGGAGATATCCCAGGCACCGCCGGCTTTTACCTCTGCTCTTTCTGTTCGAACATCAAAGTCAAGACCCGGCGAGATAAGGTGCTCAAAATCGTCAGTCTCTTTCAGGAAAACGTTATCATCGTATGTCTCCTGAAGCTCCACAGACGGGGTGACAACGTATTGTGCGGCCCCGGCATCCACGACCACGAAACACGCCACACCCAGAGAAAAAAGCAATAAGAATACCGGATAAGACAATCGCGTCATTACTCTAAATCCCTAACCCGGATAAACCGGAACGAAACGTCCAACTGAAGTTATCACGATTTTTTCTGTTCACCGCAGAGTCGCAGAGGACGCAAAGATAACGGACTACCATCAGGGCACCACAACCGTATCGCCGGGTTTGAGGCAAATATTCTGGTCCAGATCCTTGCCGCCGGCTACCTTGCCGTAGTTGAACTTGAAGACTCTCTGATGGCCATTGTTTTTCCTGATAATAAGAATATCATCCTTATTCGCAAAGGGCGTCATCCCGCCTGCCATGGCCAGAACCTGCATTACCCTTAAAGTCTGTCCCATAATGTAGAGCCCAGGCTTGGCGACCTTGCCCACCACATAGACTTGGGAACTGCCCACCTGGACAACTATAACGGTTACCGGAGCATCCGGAACATATACCTTGATCTTGTCTTCTACAACCTGTCTTAATTCCTCCACGGTCCGTCCCCGGGCGAGCACATCCCCAATCAGGGGAAAGGATATCTTTCCGTCCGGCCTCACCACTACCTGCCTGGACAGGGCCTCATCCTTCCACACAGAGACCTCCAAAACATCCCCGGGGCCAAGATAGAACTCCGAACCCAGAGCAGCCATCTCTTCTTG
>DAOUWN010000101.1 GCA_030667105.1 Deltaproteobacteria bacterium | reverse complement strand
TCCTGATCGTAGACGAGTCCCAGAACCTTTCCCAGGACGCACTGGAAGAGATCCGCATGCTCTCCAACCTCCAGACGGACAAGGCTCTGCTGCTTCAAATCCTGCTGGTGGGCCAACCGGCCTTGCGCACCCGGCTTCAACATCCTTCCTTGGCCCAGCTCAGCCAACGTATTGCGGTGAGTTATCACCTTGAGCCTCTGAACCTGGAAGAGACCGATAGCTATATCGCCCACCGTCTAAAAGTGGCTGGAGCAAAAAGCCAGGAACTCTTCAAGCCTGAAGCCGTTGAACTTATTTTTCAATATTCGGGCGGCACTCCCCGTACCATCAACATTTTGTGCGATGCGGCCCTGGTATATGGCTATGCCGATGAGGCGGCCGCCATCGAAGGCGAGGTTATCGAACATGTGGTCAGGGATAGGCAGGAGATAGGCTTTCCTACTACTGCCAAGTCTGGCGAGGGGGTTATTCAGCCACGGAGTGAAGAGAGTGGAGGGATCGAGGACCGCACAGGTTTGGTGAATCGACTTGAGAGTATTGAACAGCAGGTTTTTCATCTTTCTTCCAAAGTAGACTGGCATATCAAGGAGCAGGAACAAAGGGCAGAGAGTTTCAAGGACACCCTGGTGCAAAGGCTCGAAACAATGCTTGCAGAGGAGCGGAAGCGCACAGACAGGCTGTTGATTCAGTACAACCTCTTAAGGGACAGATTGAACTTGAAAAAGCTCAAATCCGAAGGAAAAGAGGTCCCCTCGCTGGAGAGAAAATCCAGGCCCTTTGATATTGCCAACGAAGCAACAGAAGCTAAGAGCAAAGAGGGCAGCCGGCGGACAGGGCGTTTGCGAAAGTGGTTTTCTAGGTAGTTTCCATCAGCGGGGTTGAAGCTTTTTGCGAAGGCCTAAGTCTTGGATATTTTGAAAGGGAAGGTGGTTTTCGGACGTCGTCCTGTACCTGAGGGGGCGGAGCTGTGTGAGAGGCGGCGAAGCCGCGCAGTATGAAATCGCGGAGCGATTATATTTATGAAACCTGAGCATGACTACTCGGAAAGCCTGCTTGTCCATTTCAGGCGTATTGAAAGTCTGAAAGAATCTGCCCTTGGTTATCCCTCGGTGCATCTGAACAAGAGGCAGCTTTGTGACCTGGAACTACTTCTGAACCGGGCATTTTATCCTCTCACAGGCTACCTTGGGCGGGAGGACTATGAAGGTGTTGTCGAGAATATGCGCCTTGCCGATGGCACAGTGTGGCCCATGCCGATCTGCCTGGATGTGAACGAGGAAATGGCTCTGAGCCTTGAGAAGGGCCGGCTCGTTGCCCTCAGAGATGAGGAAGGGTTCATGCTCGCTGTGCTTACCGTAGGAGATATATGGAAGCCTGATAAGAGCGTGGAAGCCCGATGTGTGTTTGGCACGGATGATCCTGATAAACATCCGGGTGTGAGGGATCTGTACGAACATGTGGGGCCATGGTATGTGGGAGGGTCTCTGGAGGGGTTGCATCTGCCGATTCACTACGATTTCAGAGAGCTGAGGCTTACGCCTGCGGAAATCCACCGCCGGTTTTCCCAGAATGGCTGGCGTCATGTGATAGGTTTTCAAACCGAGAAACACCTTCATTGCGCCCACAAGGAAATGACTCTCAGGGCCGCCCGTGAGGCAGGCGCGAGCATTTTGCTCCAGCCCGTTGTGGGCCTGACGCACCCGGGAGATCTGGACCACTATACCCAGGTGCGGTGTTACCAGGAAATCGTAAAAAAATATCCCAAGAACATGATTATGCTCGGCTTGATTCCGCTGGCCATGCGCAAGGCAGGGCCTAGAGAGGCCCTGTGGCATGCCATTATCCGCAAGAACTATGGGTGCAGTCATTTTATGGTGGCCGCGGATCACGCGGACCCCTTTGCCCATAACAGCGGCAATGAGAGGTTTTACCCCGTGGGCGCCGCCCAGGACATGGTGCAGTCCTTCGAGGAGGAGACCGGCATCAGAATGGTTCCACTCCAAAAAATGGTCTATGTGGAAGAGAAGGCCGAGTATATTCCCGAAAGTGACGTGGAGCCCGGAATGAACGTGAAGCAGATCTCCTCCAGCGAACTGCGGCGCAGGCTGGAGAACGGTCTGGCTATACCCGAATGGTTTTCGTACCCGGAAGTTGTGGCCGAGCTCAGGCTGGCCTATCCGCCCCGCTCAAAGCAAGGGTTTACTGTATTCATAACAGGACTGTCCGGGGCAGGCAAATCGACTCTTGCAAAAGTATTGATGGTTAAGTTCATGGAACTGCGCGACAGGCCAGTGACTCTTCTGGATGGCGACATTGTGAGAAGGAATCTTTCAAGCGAGCTTAGCTTTTCAAAAGATCACAGGAATCTAAACATAACCCGCATCGGATTTGTGGCAAGCGAGATCACAAAAAACGGTGGAATCGCCATCTGTGCGCCCATTGCTCCCTACGAGGAGTCGAGACGGCACAATCGCGAGATCATTAGTCGTTATGGGGGCTATGTCGAGGTTTACCTTTCAACTCCCCTGGATGTTTGCGAGCAGCGGGACCGCAAAGGGCTCTATGCCAAGGCCAGGGCAGGAATCATAAAGGGGGTTACGGGTGTTGATGATCCCTATGTCCCCCCGTCTGATCCTGAACTCGTGATTGACACTACCGAGGCGAGCCCGGACGAAGCCGCACAAGAGGTTTTGCTTTATCTAGAAGAGCAGGGGTATATCAGATAATGAAAAAAGCGCTTATAACCGGCATAACAGGTCAAGACGGGGCTTACCTTGCTGATTTTTTGCTGAAAAAGGATTACGAGGTCCATGGAATCAAGAGAAGGGCTTCGTCATTTAACACAAGCCGTGTGGACCACCTTTACAAAGATCCCCACGATCTGGACGTCCGTTTCTTCATGCATTATGGTGATCTTACGGATGCCACAAACCTGATTCGCATCATCCAGGACGTTCAGCCCGACGAGGTATACAATATTGCCGCTCAGAGCCATGTCATGGTCTCATTTGAGACGGCAGAGTACACTGCTAACGCCGATGCGCTGGGGACACTGCGCCTCCTTGAAGCTATCAGAATTCTGAACCTCGAGGATAAGACCAGATTTTATCAAGCCTCCACAAGCGAGCTCTACGGAAAGGCCCAGGAGGTTCCCCAGCGCGAAACCACACCATTTTACCCCCGGAGCCCGTATGCAGCAGCAAAGCTTTATGCCTATTGGATAACCGTCAACTACCGTGAGGCGTACAATATGTTCGCTTGCAATGGGATTCTTTTTAACCACGAGTCACCCGTCAGGGGGGAAACTTTTGTGACCCGCAAGATTACAAGGGCAGTGGCGCGCATCAAGCTGGGGCTGCAAGAAGGCCTGTACCTGGGCAACCTGGATGCCCGGAGGGATTGGGGCTTTGCCGGGGATTTTGTGAGGGCCATGTGGTTGATGCTCCAGCAGGAAAAACCACGGGATTATGTCATTGCCACCGGCCAAAGCCATGCGGTACGGGAGTTTGTGGAGAAGAGTTTTCAAGAAGTCGGAATCGAGATTGTCTGGGAAGGCTCTGGGGTGGATGAAGTCGGAAAGGATAGGGCCACGGGCAAGGTCCTGGTCCGGATCGACCCCGGCTATTTCCGGCCGACAGAAGTCGACTTCCTCCTGGGCGATGCCTCAAAGGCAAAGCAAGATCTGGGTTGGGAACCAAAGGTGGGGTTTGACCAACTAGTAAAAATCATGGTCCGGGAAGATCTGAAAGAAGCCGAAAGAGATCAATTGTGCAGCAGCGCGGGCTTCCGCACCTTTAATCAGTTTGAATAAGCGGTCAACCTAACCCGGAGAAGCCGGAACCAATAAAGAACTAATGGAGCAAAATTCCAAAATCTACGTCGCAGGCCACGGGGGGCTTGTCGGCTCAGCCATCCTTCGCAAACTCAAGGCTGAAGGCTATAGAAATATCATCACGCGCACCCGTTCGGAACTCGATCTTACAAGGCAGGAAAAGATTGAAGAGTTCTTTGACAACCAAAGGCCGGAATACGTCTTCCTCGCTGCCGCAAAGGTGGGGGGGATCTGGGCCAACAATATCTACAGGGCTGATTTCATGTACTCTAATCTTGCCATTGAAACCAACATCATCCATGCTTCATATCTATATAAAGTAAAGAAGCTGCTCTTCCTGGGCAGTTCTTGCATTTACCCAAGAGACTGCCCACAGCCCATGAAAGAACAATATCTCCTGTCAGGATATCTTGAGCCGACCAATGAAGCTTATGCAGTTGCAAAAATCGCCGGTATCAAGATGTGCCAATCCTATAACCACCAACACGGAACCCGCAATATAAGCGTCATGCCCACCAACCTTTACGGGCCAAAGGACAATTTTGATCTGGAGACATCCCATGCAATGCCTGCCCTTATCAGAAAAGTCCACCTGGCAAAACTTGCTGCCGAAGGCCACTGGGACGACATTCAAAAAGACGAAAAAATCTTCGGCCCAATCCCTGATGTCATAAAAAATTCATTTGGAATCAATCCTTCAACAAATAAGCCACTCAACGAATCAACTACTCAACCAAAAATAATTCTATGGGGCACAGGCAGTGCCAGAAGGGAGTTCCTTTATGTGGATGATCTCGCTGACGCATGCCTCTATCTTATGAACACTTACGAAAGTGGCGACATCATCAATGTCGGCGCCGGCAAGGATCTGACCATACGAGAATTGGGGGAACTCATTGCCCGTGTGGTGGGATTTAAGGGGCGAATGACTTATGATCCGAGCAAGCCGGACGGAACCCCGCGAAAACTCCTGGATGTTTCAAGACTGCAGAGTCTGGGATGGCAACCCAAGATAACTCTGGAGGACGGCATCCGAAAAACATATGAATGGTACGTGAATAACGTGGGCCAGGTCAAAGCCCCAAAGAGACAAGACCAACAGAACCAATGAAATCTGCTGGGCAAAACGCCATCCTTCTAAGATCCATTCAGGCCTCCATCGAAGCAGGAAATGCCATTCTTGAAGTGTACCATTCGGATTTTGCCGTAGAGAAAAAGGCAGATAACACGCCTTTGACACTTGCCGACAAGCGTTCCCATGAAATAATTATTTCGTATCTCGCGCAATTTGATATCCCTATCCTTAGCGAAGAGGGAAAAGATGTTCCGTATGAGGAAAGGAAATCATGGGACAGACTATGGATCGTTGACCCCCTTGACGGAACCAAGGAGTTCGTGAATCGAAACGGTGAGTTCACAGTAAACATTGCCCTGGCAGAGAAGGGCAAGCCTGTGCTGGGCGTGATCTTTGTTCCCGAAAAACATACTCTCTATTTTGCTGCTCAGGATCTTGGAACATACAAGGCACAAAAGAGTGAAGTAGTCGCTCTGTTGGGTGAAGAACAAAGAGGAAGTAAAAGCCTTGCCTTGTTAGACAGCATCATTAGTTGCTCAACCAGATTGCGGAAAAGGGCCATGCCCGGATGGAAACCAGCTAATACTCCACTGACCATAGTTGGAAGCCGGTCTCATCCCACAGCCGAACTTCATGGCTTTGTTGAGGAAAAGCGCCGGCAATACGGCAATATCGAATTTGTCTCAGCAGGGAGTTCTTTGAAGTTCTGCCTCATTGCCGAAGGCAGGGCGGACATATATCCTCGATTAGGGCCGACAATGGAATGGGATACCGCAGCCGGTCAGGTGATTGCGGAGAAGGCCGGTGCGAAGGTCCTTCGCTATGATGATGGCAAACCTCTTGTCTACAACAAGGAGAATTTGCTGAATCCGTGGTTTGTAGTTAATGGCATTGACTCTACTATCTCTTTAGGCTAACGCGAGATGTACTTTTATGGCTTTTTCTATCTCGTCCATCTCTTGTTTTTTTATTCTTCCCATGAATTTCACGATCCTACTCTTATCGAGCGTGCGAATTTGGTCGGCTTTAACTTTCGAGGTCTTTGGACGTTTTCCAGCACCTCTAGACAAAAGCACTTCAAAAGGGTAGATCCTCTGGACGTTTTTAGAAGTAATAGGCAAGATGGTCACGGTTCCCGAGAATTTGTTGTTTTTGTCGTTGGACACAATGACAACGGGTCGGGTCTTTGAAATCTCTTTTCCGATAACCGGATCGAGGACGGCAAGATATATTTTTCCCCTTTCAATATTCATCCCATCCCTCCAGATCGATAGGCTCAAACTCTTTTGTCATGGCAAGGCTCTCTGCTTTTCTGCTTTTATAGCCTTCTTCCAAGAGTTTCTGCACTCGTTCATTTTGAATCTTTTCAATCCGTTGTCTCAGGGCTTCCGTGATGAAGCTGCTCTTCTTTCTGGCCCCAACTAATTCACTTAACTGATGGGCCAAGTCTTCTGGAAGGGTGATATTTAAGCGGACCGAATGCATAATACGCCTCCATAAACAGATTATTTTATGTATTTATAATACATATTATTTGACGCATGTCAAGGAGAAACCGTATTTCTATCCCGACCCCAACTTTTCTCCTTTTCAAATTGCAGAAGTTATTGAAATACTGAGACCTTTGAAACATGTTCAATTTTGTTCAAGTTCAAGGAACGCGAGAATTTTAACCGCAGGAATACATTGAGTATTTTGAGGATTGAAATTTGAGCGTGACGCAGAAATTGAGCAAAAGGGGGCGTTTTTCAAAGGTTTCTAAAACGTTGCCCCTAAGACCGTTCACCATTCCCAGAGTAAGTCATAAAATCATAGACGTCCCCAAAAAAGGGTCAGAAAATAGAGAGAACGTTATATTATCATGGCCGTCCAGAAAACTCCTCACTGACGCCTCAAACAGCGCCGGAGGCGCTCAATGGCGTCCCCAAAGTGTCCCTTCGGCCCTGAGCAGAGAAACTTATAATCTAATGGATGTCCCCAAGCCACCCCTGCTCCGCCGCGTTTTCCCTGTTATCCTTGAAAAAAAGCGTACGTTGTCTTATAGACTGAACCATGAATAAAAAAAGAAAAAGCCTGGATGTCTCGGAAAAGGAACGGCTGGTAGAAAAGATCTGTCTCTTTCTACAAAGACAAGGTGATGAGATTGTGACTGGCTATCTATTTGGCTCGTTCAACACGGCCGAACGGTTTTCTGACATAGATTTGGCTGTACTGGTTAAAGATCATGAAAAGAACCCAGTGGGTTTTGAGATTGATCTTGAGACACGGCTGGAAAAGGTTGTTGAATGCCGGGTTGACGTGCGTATCCTTAACGGAGCTCCCCTGTCATTTTGTCAGAGTGTTATTCGTAGTGGGAGAGTGATTCTG
>DAOUWN010000174.1 GCA_030667105.1 Deltaproteobacteria bacterium | reverse complement strand
CAAGCCAGCGCGAAAAAGATGTGTCTTGCCGGTTTTTTCGTAGGGGCTGCTATCATGGGAAGGCCAAATATGGTTCTATTTCCGGCTCTGCTTGTGCTCTACTTTCTTTTTGGCAAGAACGGATTGGGGGTCGCACACCGCGTCCGATCCTATGCGTGGTTCTGCATTGGGGTATTCATAATGCCAGGCCTATTTATGGCCCGAAACTATGCGGTATCAGGAGAAGTTCTTTTCCTCAACCCGTCCGGAGGTCATAACTTCTATTTTGGACATCACAAGGGGGCAAGCCCTACCTTTAACGAAGAGTTGAGGTTCACGGGGTCTATCTTGCTGAAATACAAAGAAAAGGCCGAAGCAGATCTCAAAAGGCCGCTCTCTTCAAAAGAAGTGTCAGGCTATTGGTATAAAAAGGGACTCAGGTTCATCATTGAAAATCCGCATGAAGAGCTGAAGCTAATGCTGAAAAAGACGCAGTTCTTCTTCAATGACGTGGAAATGCCCACCTATTTCAACTACTACTTCAACCGGAACTATTCTGCGGTGCTGAAGCATCCGGTCTTGACCTTTGGTCTTGTTTTCCCTTTGTCCGTGTTGGGATTTGCCGTTACACTGCGAAAGAGCCGGGAATTAATGGTGTTGCACCTCTTTTTCTTGACCTCTTTTCTGTCTGTGTTGATCATTTTTGTGATATCCCGGCTGCGAATACCCGCCATCCCGATATTCATTATTCTTGCCGCAGTCGGCATTCTTGCCGTAATCGGGTGGTGCAAGGAGAGAGCGGCCAAGCCTCTTATTCTGAGCGGTATTCTGATTGCGCTTCTTTTCTGGATAACCTTCACCCCGTTAGCGCAATTGAACTATGCTGATCCGTATAATAAGCTTGGGGTTGTATATTGGTGCAAGGGTAAGATCCCGGAGGCTGAGAGGTCGTTCCTGAAGGCCTTGGAATTTAGGCCGGACTTTGAGTATCCGCTGCTTAACCTGGTAAAAATGTTCAGCCAGCAGAAAAACATTGAGAAAGAGACCAAGTACAGGGAAATGTATAATACCTTGAAACAAAGGGACGGGCTGGAGAATGGCAAAAAAGCCGTGTGAGATCTAAAGCGCAAGGTGGCCCAAATGATGATCAAGCCCCGGGAAAGATTCCATCACAATGGTAACTATCAGCATTAATCGTCGTCATCTATCCGTCATAGCCGTCCTGTTTCTGGCCGTCACAACCGCAGCCGTCTTCTGGCAGGTGCTCGATCATGGATTCATCAACTTTGATGACGACGTATACGTTACACAGAATCGTCATGTGCAGGCAGGGTTGACGAGCAAAGGCGCTGTCTGGGCTGTCACTAATACGGAGGCTGGCTTTTGGATTCCATTGACCTGGCTGTCACTCATGTTGGACGGATATCTCTACGGGCTGAACCCGTGCGGGTATCACCTGACGAACCTGCTGCTTCACATAGCAAATACGCTGTTGCTTTTTCTGATTCTCACACGTATGACAGGCGCGCTCTGGCGAAGCGCCTTTGTTGCGGCACTGTTTGCGCTGCATCCCTTGCACGTAGAATCCGTTGCGTGGGTGTCTGAACGCAAGGATGTTCTTGCCACCCTTTTCTGGATGCTGACAATTGGGTTTTACATCCGTTACATAGAATCTCCTCGCACAGACAGATACCTGTTATGCCTCCTTGTCTTTGCCCTCGGCCTCATGGCAAAACCAACGCTTGTGACACTGCCGTTTGTACTGCTCTTGCTTGACTACTGGCCACTGGGCCGCTTTCGGCCCGGCCATGCCGAGCAACCGCGCAAATCCACGGAGCTCAACCATAAAAGGTCGCACTTTGTTCGTTTGATCCTGGAAAAGACCCCCTTTATTGCTCTTGCAGGAATTTCGTGTCTCTTGACTCTTACGGCCCACCAACGCCTTGGAGCGGTTGCGCCCCTGGAATCCGTCCCATTGCAGGCCCGCATCGCCAATGCTCTGGTGTCCTATGCAGGCTACATCGGAAAGATGATCTGGCCTCACAACATGGCCGTATTTTATCCGCACCCTGCAGGCGTGCCGGTCTGGCAGGCAGTCGGGGCGGGCTTATTGATGGTGTGCCTATCGCTTGTCGCGGTAAGAGCAGCGCAGAAACGGCCTTATCTTATTGTCGGGTGGCTGTGGTACCTTGGAACTCTTGTGCCCGTTATCGGGTTGATACAGGCTGGATCACAGGCCATGGCAGACCGGTGGACGTATGTGCCACTCATCGGGCTCTTTCTGATTATTGCCTGGGGGCTTGACGAGTTGGTGGCAAAGTTCAGGTTGCCAGGAATCCTGGTTGTCGTATTGGCGGGAATATTGCTTTCCACCCTCATTGTATGCACACGGTTGCAGGTACAGCGCTGGCACAACAGCATCACGCTCTTTGAACACACGCTCAATGTAGCGGCTGACAATCATCTTGTTCACAGCAACCTGGGAAATGCCCTGGCCCGGCAGGAGAGGCTTGATGAAGCCATCGTCCACTTTTCACAGGCGCTTCGGATCAACACCGAGTTTGCGATCGCGCACAACAATCTTGGAATCGCTCTGGCAAGAAAGGGGAAACTTGATCAAGCCATCGCGCATTTTACAGAGGCGGTCCGGATCAAGCCCGATTTTGCAGAAGCACAAAACAACCTTGCAATTGCTCTGAGCAAGCAGCAAGAATCTCGATGACATGACTGTGTGGCAGGGAGATCAATAGATGGCGCCACGTATTCAGATCAAACCGATAGGCTCGTTCTCTTTCCTGCTAGCCCTGCACGTCCTTTTCCTTGTCTCGTATGCTATGCTCATGCCTGCCTTTGAAGGGGCCGACGAACCAGAACACCTTCGATACATCGAAGCAGTGTACAACGGAGAGAAAATCCATCCCATTGACCGGTCTGACCCTCGCCGATATGGCATCGAGGTCTACCAGCCACCGCTCTATTATCATCTATCCGCCCTGGTTGCCAGGATGTTCCCGGTGGTTTTCCCCGATCATTTGGCTGTCAATCCTGACAAGAATCCCAGGTTCCCTTTTCTGGCTCATGATGATCCGGGTGAGATTTTCCCCTTTGATCCTCCTCGCCGGACGCTTCGCCTTTTTCGCGCCCTGTCACTCATATTTGGAATCGCTGCATTTCTCCTCTTGGCCCAAATCCTGCGCCTGCTCATGCCCGAAAGCCCGCAAGCGGCAAACATTATTCTACTTGTGGCGGCGCTTTGGCCGAACAATCTTCAGATATTTTCTGTAGTCTCAAATGACGGCCTTGTCTACGTACTGAGTCTAGCTCTCATTCTCACTGTTCTCAACTGCATTAAGGACGACAGGCCTTCCCGTAAACAGGGGCTTGTTGTCGGAACCTTCTTCGCACTGGGGTGCCTTACCAAGATGACTATATTACTCACGGCTAGTGCACTGTTTGTCGTTATCATATTAGACTCCATTCTTGACAGGCATCGAGGCCGGGCTTATCTAAGGATCTTACCAGCCGTTCTTTTGCCCATATTTTTGCTTGGCGGGCCTTTTTTCGTTTCTCGAATGATATGGTATGGGAGTCCGACTGGGGAAGCCCTCCTCAAAATACTCACGCCCGCGTGGATACAGCCCTCACCCCGCTCCTTTAGCACAATTATACACGCTATGTTGGAGATACTCCCCGGCAGTTTCCTCGCGGATCTCTGTTGGCAGCAACTGACCTTGCCTTTTGTCTCACTACAACTTTTTGTGCTTTGGTTTTTTTTCAACGTGTTGATGGGAATTCGAACAGCGTTCCTTGGCTTTAGAAGACCACCCCGCGAACAGATATTGCACCAGATGCTTGTCTTCACCTCGTTTTTCTTTATGTTCTTTGCTTTGTACCGAATTTCCGCACAATGGATCGGAATGCAGATTCGCCATGCTTGGAACCTCTGGCCAATCACATTGGTGGCCCCCTATTTTGCAATCCGTGAGATGAAACTCCTGAAAGGGATTAACAGGAAACGGATACTTAACATTATCTTTTGCGGACTGATATGTGTCCTCGTTCCCATAAACTGCCTGATCATCTACAATTTCATCATAGCCTATAAACCGCTCGAAAGGGAATCGCGTGCTGACCTGAACTACTCTCTGCTGATTAACTACTGGGTACAGAGTCCTGACATGGGAGTCCAGTACCTGCAAGGAGCTGCCCGGTCTGATCCGCAATAGAATTGGCACATGACTTGCTATTAATGACAATTGGAACTATAGTCCGCTCACGTTTGGATGAAAGCAAACGGGATAAAACCTGCAAAAACACGTTAAACCAACTATGCATTTGAACAAGACTGTAGCGGTCGTCGTGCCTGCCTACAACGAGGTAGAGCTGATTGCAAAGGCTATCTCGGCTGTTCCCGCGTTTGTGGACACCATTATTGTGGTCGATGACGCAAGCACGGACCGGACTGCCGGCATTGTAAAAGACCTCATGCAATCAGATTCCAGGATCGAGTTGATTGTTCACCACTCTAACCAAGTGGTGGGAGCGGCTATTGTCAGCGGTTATAAGAAGGCCTTGGCCATGGCAGTCGACGTAACGGCCGTGATGGCCGGTGATGCCCAGATGGACCCAGATGACCTCCTTGACCTTATTGAGCCAGTCTGCCGTAACGAAGTGGATTATGCAAAAGGAAACCGTCTCTTCACTGGCGAAGCGTGGAGCATGATCCCAAAAGTTCGATACATTGGAAATGCATTTTTGTCTCTCCTCACCAAAGTAGCCTCGGGATATTGGCAGGTTGCTGATTCCCAATGTGGCTACACAGCCATTTCCAGGACGGCTTTGCAGAATATCCCCCTTGATTCCATTCACAAGCGTTATGGCATGCCAAACGATATGCTTATTAAACTCAATATTGAGAACATGAGGGTAAGAGATGTAGAGGTAAAACCCGTTTATGATATCGGTGAAGAATCCGGAATCCGCATATGGAAGGATGGGCCTTTCATTACACTGCTTCTCTTTCAAGGGTTCTTCAAGAGACTCACATACAAGTATATCATCAGAGATTTTCATCCATTGGTTTTCTTCTACTTTCTGGGCCTGTCTCTCACGCCAGCCGGCACACTTCTCGGGCTTTACCTGTTGATCCTGAGGGCTACCGGAACTCCGGTTGCTGCAACGAGCGCTCTCTTTGCTTCTTTTTTGTTCATATCCGGCCTGCAATCCCTTTTCTTTGCCATGTGGTTTGATATGGAATACAATAAAAATCTCAAATAGACCGTGTGTCCGTTTGTCTATATCTTGCATCTTACCTACAGCAGTATTTTTTGAAATCCCAATCTTGATGGACTCGTAAAAAGTCCGCAAACAGACGGCACAGTAAAAAGCTCCAGATGCAAGGCGTGCGAGTCTTGAGGAATGAGGCGTACTTATAGTACGTCGCAATGACGAAAGAT
>DAOUWN010000032.1 GCA_030667105.1 Deltaproteobacteria bacterium | reverse complement strand
TTGGGAGTTCATTCAGATCGGCAACTGCGGATCCCCCCTGGAAACCGATAAAGGCTGGATCGTGCTCACCCACGGTGTCGGGCCCATGCGGCAGTATTGCATCGGCGCCATGCTGCTTGATCTTGAAAACCCGGCAAAAATCATCGCCCGCCTTGAAGAGCCGTTACTTACCCCGCATGAGGAAGAGCGCGAGGGGTATGTCCCCAATGTCGTTTATACCTGCGGTGCGATTTTCCACAATAGCGACCTGGTCATTCCCTACGGCATGTCTGATATTACATGCGGCATAGCAACTGTTAATGTAAGCGAATTAATTAACTGCATGCACACGGTAGCTTGATGATCTTGGGAGTGTGGGAGATGCGGGATAAACATTAGGCAGGTCTTATGATTACGACTATCACTGGTGTCAAGTACCTCCGGCATAGCCGGGGGTTTACCATGGATTAATTACTCCTTCGCGATGTACTCAGCGTGCTCCGGGAATATGGCGACCAGCCAGACGCCTGGATGAGCTGGAAGGAGACCTTGACGGTGACGGCGATGTAGACGGTTCGGATTTGGCGCAATTTGCCTATGCCTATGCTAACGGTAATGATGAGGCAGATATGAACAAAGACGGTGATTTCGATGCAGAAGATTTGGAGGTATTTGCTGCAGAATTCGGCAAGACGGCTTGTGCTGTTTGTCCGCCTGCAGGCGGACACTGAACACTGAACGCTGAGTCAGGCGAATAGAAGAGAACCAGGTTTTCTGTGTGAAATAGAGGAAAAAGCAAGGGCATACCAACTTACGAAAAGGTGACGATGGATGAAAGAAGAAGTAATAGTCCGCTTCCCCCCGAGTCCGACCGGATATCTTCACATCGGCGGCGCCCGGACAGCTATATTTAACTGGCTATTTGCTCAAAAAACAGGTGGCAAGCTGATCTTAAGGATCGAAGATACTGATGCAGAAAGGTCTTCTGAGGAATCGATCCAGGGGATTCTTGAGAGCCTTAAATGGCTGGGAATTACCTGGGACGAGGGCCCTTATTTCCAGTCGCAGTACATCAAGGAGCATGTGGCGGCTGCACACAAACTCCTTGAATCGGGTCATGCGTACAAGTGCTTCTGCACAAAGGAGGACCTTGAGCAGAAGCGCGAAGAAGCACGAAAAAGAAAGACCGCCTTACAATATGACGGCGCTTGTCGCAATTTAGCGCCCGCAGAAATTGCAGAAAAAGAAGCGGCCGGAATACCCTACACTGTTCGTTTAAAGGTCCCCCGCGGGCAAGGCTTTGTGAGTTTTGAGGATATGGTCTACGGGATTATTGAGAAGAGATATGAAGACATAGAGGATTTTGTCATCGTTCGTTCCAACGGGCGGCCCCTCTACATCCTTTCCAATGCCGCGGATGACATCCGTGACCGGATTACCCACGTCATTCGCGGGCAGGACGGGTTGGCAAATACGCCCAAGCAGATCCTAATCTACAAGGCCCTCGGCGCACCGGTTCCAAAGTTCGCTCACATGTCTCTCACCTTGGATTCAAAAAAGGCCAAGATCTCCAAACGCACGCACGGCGAATTGGTCGCAGTCCATTTTTACAAGAAGCACGGCTTCCTGCCGTGGGCATTTGTGAACTACCTGGCCCTTCTAGGATGGTCCACGCCTGATTCCAGAGAGATCTTTTCCAAAGAGGAGCTGATCGAAGCATTTTCCTTGCAAGGACTCAGTAGGGCCAATGCTATCTTTGACGCAAGAAAAGATGATCCGAAATTTTTTACAGACCCCAAGGCCATTAGCATAAACACCCACTACATACGGAACGTGCCTGTTGAAGAAATCGAGCCGTACGTGAAAGAACAGTTGGAAAAGGAGGGGATCTGGGACCCGGAGTTCGAAGGATCAAAGCGCGATTGGTTTCTTCGAACCATTGATCTCATTCGAAGCAGGTATCATGTGACCACGGATTTTGTCACTCTGGGCCGGGCCTATTTTTCCGACGACTATCCCATCGACCCAAAGCCCCTGAAAAAGAACGTCCTCAAGCATGAAGGACTCAAAGAGTGGTTTCCAATGCTGGCGGATGGCCTTCAAGCTATTGAAACCTTTAGTGTGGACGAGGCCGAGAAGGTGATCCGTGAGATGGCTGACAAGCTGGGAATTAAGGCAGGGATATTAATCAACGCTATTCGAACAGCGGTGACCGGTCAGGCAGCCGGCCCGGGACTTTTTGATATCCTTAGCACCATAGGACAGGGTCGTGTCGTAGAACGCTTACGCAAGGCCGTGAGATTCTTCGAGCCCTAAGCAAACAGACCTGCTACGCAGCCTGTCATCAGGCATGCCAGCGTGGCAGCATACAAGGCCCGGATGCCAACCTGTGCAATGTCTTTTGCCCTGGCCGGCGCCAGAGCGGAAAACCCACCCACAAAAATTGCCAGCGACGCAACGTGTGCAAACCCGCAAAGGGCGTACGAGGCAATGGTAATGCTTCTCGCATTCGTCAGTACGCCGTTCTGAATGAGCTGATTCAAGTGCTGGTAGGAAACCACCTCTGTGACTATGGTTCTTTCCCCAAGGAGCGTGGCCACGTGGCCTGCATCCTGAAGGGATACCCCCATGATAACCGTCACCGGATAATATAGGTATTTCAGTATCAATTGCAGGGATAGCCCCACGCCAAAAATCCTGGTCCCAATAAACCCAAGCAGCCAGTTACACATGGAAAGCAAACCGAGGAAGGCCAGAAGAAGGGTGATTATCCCGACACAGAGCTTTGTTCCATCGTTTGCGCCGTTGATGATCGACTCTATCCAGGTGGTTGACCGGTGGTCTTTTCCTGGCTGAATGTTCATGCCCAGAGTCTTTGGTGTTTGTGTTTCCGGGAGGACCAACTTTGACATTATGATAGCTGCCGGCGCGCTAATGATCGATGCCGAGATTAGATGACCGGCTATAGACGGAAACTCTTTGTGCAAGAACCCTATATAGAGGGCAAGCACCGTGGAGGCTATTGTGCCCATGCCTGCAGTGAGCACTGTACAGAGCTCCGATCTTGTCATGTCCTGTATGTAAGGCCGTATGGTCACGGCTGATTCAATCCCCACAAATATGTTGCTTGAAGCACACAGAGACTCTGCTCCGCTAATTCGCATCAGATAGGTGAATATCCTGGCAAACAGCCTGATCAGGCCCGGAATGATGTTTAAGTAATAGAGAAGGGAGACAAGTGACGAAAAGAAGATGATGGAGGGGAGTACCTGGAAGGCCAAGATAAATCCAGGGGATACTTCGCCCATTTGCCCGGTTTCTCCCGGTGATATTGAAAGGGGGCCAAACACAAAGTACATGCCCTCTTTGGCAAAAGAGAGCACCCTCAGTGCAGCACTATTCAACCATGAAAAGATGACGACACCTGCGGGGAGTCTAAAGACAAGCAGGGCAAAGGCAAACTGAAACAGGAGGCCGGTCAGTATCAGTCTGAAATTGATGTTCTTCCTGTCCCTGGCAACCACCCATGCCAGAAACATCAAGACAACAAGTCCAAGGAGACTGATTAGTCTATGCGATAGCATGAATCAAGCTCTTGTGTGACACTCCAGCACGCAGATCAAAGATTTTGTTTCGACTCGTCCTGCTTTGGTTCTTATGGCCCCAGAAGGGCAGTCAGTCTTTCGGCTGCTTCCTTGCCAAGTGTTCCTTTGGCCTTGGCAAGATCAACCGTGCAAAGACCGAGGGTTCTGTAAAGCGTAAGGAGGCTGGGCACACGCTCTTTTATTGTCTCAAGGTGAGCCGCAACCGTTTCCACATCCCCGCGGGCGATGGGTCCTGTCAGGGCTTCGGGTATGCCTTTGGCGCCGATATTGCCAAGGGTTCCTTTTATCAAAGGCAGGAGCGCCCTGAAAGAGATATCAGGTGGCATTCCGGCTGCGCGATCGAGCTCCAGGGCAAGGTGCATCACTGTCACCAGATAGTTGGAAGCTGCCACGGCGGCTGCATGATAAAGGATCTTGGCCCCCGGGGTTATCTCCATAAGGACCCCGCCCATATCCGTTACCAGTTGACCCACAACGGGCAGGGCAGCAGCATCACCTTCCACAGCGCAAAATGCGCCGGGCACCAGTGTTTCAGCCTGCTCCACAGTGGCAAAGCTCTGTAGGGGGTGAAGACTTGCAACCACAGCTCCGCATTTTCTTGCCGACAAAAGGATCTCTGAAGAAAGAGCCCCGCTGCAGTGAATTACCACGGTCTTGCTGTCAAAACCCTTGTGTTCGGCAATGGCCTTACATGTTGACTGGATCGCATCATCAGGCGTAGTAATAAAGACTACTCGGGTTCCCCGGCTTATGTCCCAGGCACGGTCAGAGAATCGCTCTGCGCCAACGATCTTGGCCGCATTAGCAGCTCTCTCAATGGTTCTCGCAGAGACTCCTGTGATGGAGTAGCCTGCGCTGGCAAGCAATTTTCCTACAGCCGTTCCTACGGTGCCGCAACCGGCTATGGCAACAGTGGGTTTCATCTAAAGACAACTCAGATAGAATCTTACTACATCGGCCTGCCCGGGATCGACAGCTCCGCTGCTTTGCTCCAAATTGCCGAGAAACCTCAGCAAAATGGCCCTGGCATCATCCAGCCTTTCGGCGTGAAGCAATTGCTTAAAAAAGTAGTCATAAATGCCGGCCTGAACAGCCACGTCGGTTCCCATGAAGCGCTCAATGGCATCTTCCCGGAGACCCTGATCGCTCAAATAGCCAATGGCAAGGCGCTCGTGACTGGCCGTATCGTACTTATTGTCATAACAAAGAAGGTTGGGGAAAACGTCCCTCACATATTGATGGACCGCAAAGGGGCTGGCTGGCGCGCAGTAGTAGTAGGGCAGCAAGTACCCTTCGGACTTAGTCCCGAACAGATTCTCAGAGGTGCTGTTTCTTTCGACGTAGTCGCACAACGGCGTGCCCTTATAGATCCTGCCTCCGACTGTGTATTCGTATTTCCTCGTGGCGCAGACAGGGTATTGCTTCATTCTTGCCAGAGTGTGATCCATGGTCTTATGACTCTCTCCGGGAAGTCCAAATATTAGAGAGATAGTGCAATCTATGCCTGATTTCTCGCATGCCCCTAGGGCCTTTGTAATGTCCTGCTCCTCATAAGATATGAGGTTTTTTTCAAGGACCGTGTTTGAAAAACTCTCGCAGGAAAAGACCACGGAAAAGTTTGCTTCAGCCAGGAGTCTTGCGAACTCCAGGTCGAACGGTTTGGGTATCAACTGAGTGACGAAACGAAAACGCTCTTGAAGCCCTTCCCTGATGATGGCTTTCACAAGGCCGGAGCAATACTTCAAATCCGGGACATTAAATTCCGTGTCGATAAAGAATATGGTATTGGCCCCTTCCAGGACATCGGCAATGACTTTGAGCTCGTTGATGATGCTATTGATATCTCTAAAAACGAACTTTCTCCCTTCGATCAAGGGCTCCACGCAGTAGCTGCATTTGTGGTGGCAACCTCGCTTGACTTGCACGGGAACTCCCGTGGCCTCATACGCATAGTTGAACCGGGGTGCCCTGCGCTCCATTGTTACACCTCGCCCAAATTCGTATGGTTTGCGAGGGTTCTCCTTATACCCATTCACGCAAGGGTATATCATATTCGGTATCCTGGATATCTTCTCTTTGTCAGGAAAGCCTTCTATAAACTGGCAAAAAGGCTCTTCCCCTTCTCCGACAATCCCATAGCTCAGACCGAGATATTCCAGTATGGCTACGGGCGATACTGTGAAGGCGCCACCGCCCACTACTACTGGGATGTGAGGGATCACTTCTTTTATTTCAGAAACGATCTCCTTTATTTGGGGGAGAAAATAGAATGTCTGATAATCATCCCCCTTGAAGTCTCCATATTGCTCACATGACATACAAGTATCAAGGTTTCGTATTCCTATGCCGACTACATCCGGCTCTGAGCTCGCGATGGCCTCTCTTACGTTTTTCTTCCAATCCATATCCGGCAAGAAAGGATATGCAATTCCTACTCTGTGGCCACGTCTGCTCAGATAATTGGCGATGAGGTCCAGGCCAAACGGATAGACCTGATTCACCAAATAGTATTTGTCGGCATACACAAGCATTACATTCCTACCGCCGACAGGCATGAGTGTTTCCTTTTCTCAATTGGGTAGAGGAGTTAGGGTCAGAGTCATGGGCCCTGCAATGCTCGACAGGTAGGCATTCATGAGGTTGCGAAGCGCCCTGCCCCCTTCAATGGGGGCAGATCAAAGCCACGTCCCTTGGGAGTGAATTGGTTACGCATTTGGCAAGTATGGGGTGAGATCCTCGACGTATTCTGTCAACACCTTAAATCCAGCTTCAGTTAAAACAGAAACCGCGTTCTCCTTGTCTGCGGCAGCCACCCTCATGACTAACTGATAAACTCCCTCGTATTTTCTCTCGGGCCAAGTGACCAAACTCCGGATATTGATCTGTTTCTCTTTCAGGATTCTGGACACTTCTGCTACCATCCCGATGCGATCCTGAACCAGGACTGTAAAACGGAAGCTGTCCCTGTCAATGCCGATGGCTTGAAGCAGGACCTCCATGACGTCAGTGGTTGTGATAATGCCAACGAGATTCTCCTTTTCCATGACCGGTAGTGCGCTGATCCTGTTTTCTTGCATGATACGAGCCGCACGCTCAATGGTTGTGTTCGGCGAGACAGTAATGATCTTTTTCCTCATGATCATATCTACTGTTAACTGCTTCAGCAGATAATTCAACTCGTGAACGCTGAGCGTTGTTGCCGGCGATGCCCAACTCTGCTTAAGATCCCTGTCAGAAACGATCCCAACAAGGTTTTCTTTCTTGTCTACAACAAGAAGGTGGGCAATTTGCC
Source organism: Deltaproteobacteria bacterium (assembly GCA_030667105.1). The sequence continues at coordinate 4,904 of DAOUWN010000032.1, read as the reverse complement.
TTTCAGCTATGATATCCTTTGCTTGTACCAGCGAAGTATCGGGTGGCACTGTGACAAGGTCTGTATGCATGACACGGCCAACATACATAGGGGATACCTCCTTTGGTAACCGTTCACGGGTTCAAGGGTGACACAGTCAGGGGCCAAGCCCCCAACTTTAATAGATATATAGCATCATCCTGTAATTTCAACAATTTTTTTTCTAAATACCGTTCCGTTTTCCAGCGTATGAGTCTTCAAAACGACTTTCAGGCGATTTTCTGCAAACAACCGAATGCATGCCGGGTAGATCTCCCACTCAAGCTTCAGGCCCTTAGCCCTGACGGACTCAAGGGTATCTTCAGGCGCCATTTCAAAGGCTTTCTGCCCAATAATTGGTCCTGTGTCTTCTCCATAGTCCACAAAATGAACCGTGCATCCTCCCACTTTACACCCATAACGATATGTGTCCCCGTAGCCGTCCACACCAGGAAAAGACGGAAGAAGCGCGGGATGAATGTTCATAATGCGAGGTCTTGACGGATCTGTGTTGGTCCGATCTATGAAGTAGGGGGTAAGGACTCGCATAAATCCGGCCAAGACCAACAGGTCAAAGGGGTAGGCAGCCATCTTCTTGAGCAAATCTGCCTCTGCGATAGCCCTCGTAGAAAAGAATCGTGCTACTTTGTCTTTGTCTGCAGCAGGCGGTTTTAGCCTTTGTGAAGCCAATATCTTTTCCAGATTAAAATCCTCAGGCACAAGGTCTTCCGGCCGCTGGTCTCGGACTTGCTCAAAGATGGCCTTGTAATCGGTTACAAATGTGGGAATCCCGTGTTTTTCCGCTCTATTCAGCCCATGGGCATCAGGGTTATCCGAACCCACAAAGACGAGTCTTCCGTCTATCTGGTTAGACTCGCAGGCGTCAATAATAGCCTGCAAGTTGCTTCCCTTCCCTGAAATCAGTGCCCCAATGCGGATTTTATCAACCATAGGTGAAGCATTATCAGGAGGGCCTTTGTGCTGTCAATAAGGTTGGTTCCTTGGTCATGAAATTCGTGTTTTTGGCCTTGACTTTGAACCCATTAAAATCTATTGTTTTTTCATGCAAAGTCACCGTCTTGCACGCCTGCTTCGGATGATTGTCGAAGTCAGGACCCAGCCGCACAAGCATCCCGAACAGATCGCCAAAGACCTTGGAATCTCTCTTAGGCAATTCTACTACGACAGAAATGAACTGGCCCGGATGGGATTCCGGTTTTCCAGGGCAAAGGGGCAGTTTGCCATCCTTAGCGACCCCCTGATCACCATAAGCGAGTTCCCGCTGAGCGAGATCTTGTCACTTGTTTTGGCTGCCCGCCATCTGTTTGCCACCCAGGATTTCTCCGTCGTGAGACGCGTCCTTAATGGCCTTTATGCCATTGTCGACCACATGCCGGAATCTCAAAAACAGCTTTTGAGGCCTCTAATCCAGGATGTGATTATCAAAGACGGTTTTGGTTGCAGGCCGGATATTCTCGAAGACATCATTCGTGCAGTGGAAGAGAAAAGACGCATCATAGTCCGTTTTCGGCACAGCGCCCGAGAAAGGCGAGTCGCACTAGATCCCTTTAATCTCTGTTTGAGCCGGTCCAAGCTGTTCTTGGATGCTTACTGTGTCGAAAGAAAGAGGCGCTCACGATATCGGGTTGCCACCATGGACAGAATCGTATTCACACCGCTATATAGACCGGAAAATTCTCATACAACTTGATTTTGCGAAATCGCCAGGAGATTTCATAACCGTTTGACAGTGGCCTGCCGGGCTTATTATGGTAAGATTTCTGAGCGACCACGCGATAGATAGAAGGAGGACTTATGAAAGAAGTTGTCATTGTGAGTGCAGCGAGAACAGCTGTAGGAGCATTTCAAGGGACCCTGTCGAATATCTCGGCCACTGACCTGGGAGCGTATGCCATTAGAGAAGCCATAAAACGCGCAGGGATCTCTTCAGAAGATGTTGATGAAGTGATCATGGGCAGTGTCCTCCCGTGCGGTCTGGGACAGAATCCGGCCAGACAGGCCTTGATCAAGGCAGGTCTTGCGTATGATGTGGAAGCCTTTACAGTAAACAAGGTTTGTGGTTCGGGTTTAAAGTCCGTCATGCTGGGCGCCCAGGCTATCATGACAAACGATGCAGACGTGATCGTGGCCGGCGGCATGGAAAACATGAATCTTGCGCCCTATTTCTTGAAAAAGGCTCGAACAGGGTATCGCATGGGAGACGGCAAACTGATTGATGGTATGGTGCACGACGGCCTGTGGTGCCACGTCAATGACTTTCACATGGGTATGAGTGCTGAGATTTGTGCGGAAAAGTATGAGGTTACCCGAGAGGATCAGGATGAATTTGCGCTGAATTCTTACAACAAGGCCTTAAAGGCACAGAGTGAAAGGGCGTTTGACCAGGAGATATTTCCTGTAGAGATACCGCAAAGAAAAGGCGATCCTATCTCCTTTGCAAAGGACGAAGTGGTCCGTCCAACCTCCATGGAGGCCCTGGCCAAACTTGCGCCGGCCTTTAAGAAGGACGGCACGGTGACGGCGGGAAATGCCTCCAAGATCAGCGATGGAGCTGCGGCCGTAGTTCTGATGACCAGAGAAAAAGCTGAAGCCATGAACTTGAAACCCCTGGCCCGTGTGGGCGCACAATGTTCCGTGGCCATTGACCCAAAATACGTTCTCATAGCGCCCATCTACGGCATCCCCAAGCTCCTGAAAAAGGCAGGCCTTGCCACTGGCGATATTGACACCTTTGAGATCAACGAGGCCTTTTCTGCTTCAAGCGTGGGCATTGGAAAGACTCTGGGTCTCGATCCCGCCAAGGTGAACATGCGGGGCGGGGCAGTGGCGCTCGGTCATCCTATTGGCGCCAGCGGCGCAAGGGTTCTTGTGACCCTGCTGTATTTGATGAAGGATAACGATGCAAAACGCGGAGTGGCATCACTATGCCTGGGCGGCGGCGAGGCCGTCTGTTTGCTGTTAGAAAGGGATTAAGGGGGCTGTTATGTCTTATGAGACGATTAAACTTGAGGTATCCGAAGCTGTTGCAACCCTTACATTTGATCAGCCCAAGACGCTCAATGCCCTTAGTCCGGAGGTGATCGGAGAGTTTCATAAGGCCATTTCCGAGGTTCAGAGGATGGATGAAGTCAAGGTCCTCATATTGACAGGGGCCGGGAGGGCCTTTGTGGCCGGGGCTGACATTCAAGTGTTGCAAGGCCTTGACCCGCTTGGCGCGAAGCAGTTTGCGCTGGCCGGACAATGGGCCCTGTTCGCCCTGGAGGCCATGGATATTCCGGTCATTGCTTGCGTTAATGGCTTTGCCTTGGGAGGCGGTTGTGAAATCGCCATGGCCTGTGACTTTATCTATGCTTCAGAAAAAGCAAAGCTAGGACAGCCGGAAATTAATCTTGGACTCATACCAGGTTTTGGCGGAACTCAACGGCTTGCCCGCCTGGTAGGAAAAGGACGGGCCAAAGAACTCTGCATGACAGGGCGCATCATCACTGCCCAGGAAGCCTTTGCCATGGGCCTGGTTACAAGGGTGTTTCCAGCAGAAACTCTGATGGAAGAAACGCTTAAGATAGCAAAGACGATAGCAGAAAAAGGTCTTGTGTCCCTCGGGGCCGTTAAGCATGTCATTGACAACGGATTTGACGTGGACCTGAAAAACGGGTGTGCACTGGAAGCAGACGCGTTTTCCATCTGTTTTGCCAGCCCAGACCAAAAGAAGGGAACCACTGCTTTTCTAGAAAAACGACCGCCCGAGTTTACGGGAAAGCTAGTGTGACAGAGGGGGTTATATGAATTTTGATCTGACCGAAGAGCAGAAGATGATCAGGGACATGTGCCGGCGTTTTGCAGAAAACGAGATCAAACCTGTGGCCGCCCGACTTGATGAAAAAAAAGAACATCCGGTTGAATTATGCCAGAAGATGGGAGAATTGGGCCTCATGGGAATTGCCATTCCAGATGAGTACGGCGGGGCCGCGATGGACTATGTCTCTTACATGTTGGCTGTTATTGAAATATCTAAGGCTTGTGCATCTACCGGCGTGATCATGTCGGTGAATAATTCCCTGTACTGTTTTCCCATCAACGCCTTCGGCAGCGACGAGCAGAAGCGCAATTATCTCACGCCAGTAGCAAGTGGCAAGGCGATTGGTTGCTACGCCTTGACCGAAGCGGGGGCCGGCTCAGACCCGGCTTCCTTGCGAACCACTGCGGAGCTTGACGGAGACACCTGGGTCATCAATGGAGAAAAGAAATTCATCACCAGCGGCAATGTAGCGGATTACTGCGTCCTGGCGGCAATGACAGACAAGGAAAAAGGATACAAGGGGATCAGTTCTTTTGTTGTTGACTTGAAAAATACCCCTGGTTTTTCAGTGGGCCGCGTGGAAGACAAAATGGGAATCAAAGCCTCCGGCACTGCAGAAATGGTCTTTAGTGACGCCCGTATCCCCAGAGAGAATATCATCGGAGAAGCTGGGGCGGGCCTGAGGCAGATGCTGACGACTCTTGATGCAGGCCGTCTCGGAATCGGGGCGCAAGCAGTGGGGATCGGCCGGGCAGTCCTGGAAGAGGCTCTTGAATATTCAAAGGTGCGCGAACAGTTCGGAAAACCGATCAGCAGCTTTCAGGCAATTCAGTGGAAACTCGCAGACATGGCTACAGAACTGGATGCGGCGGAGCTACTGCTTCTAAGGGCCGCCTGGTTGCAGGACCAAGGGAAGCCCTTTGAAAAGGAGTCTGCCATGGCCAAGATGTATGCCTCAGACATTGCCATGCGGGCTGCCGTAGAAGGGGTTCAGATACTTGGAGGATACGGCTACTGCAAGGAGTTCCCAATGGAACGTCATATGCGCGATGCCAAGATTTGCCAG
>DAOUWN010000026.1 GCA_030667105.1 Deltaproteobacteria bacterium | reverse complement strand
GTTTCACGAGTCCACGACCATACGACTTACAATCCCGCTTTATACATAGCATCGGCCACTACTGCTTGACCGAGCGCAATGCCCCCGTCATTGCTGGGGACTTGCGCCTGGCTGAAAACCTCGAAACCTTGATTCTCCAAGGCCTCGGTCAGTTGAACCAGAAGCCTGGCATTCTGGAAACAACCCCCGCTCAAGACCACCTGCTTGAGCTTCCGCGACGCCCGCACCCGCTCACACACCTCCAGGAACAAGGCAACCAGGGTATTATGAAAAGTGGCGCTGATCAAACCTGTTGAACAGCCCTCATTCACGTCTGCCACAACAGATTTTATGATCGGCGCCGTCAAAAACTGTAGAGCTCCGTCCTTTTCCCGAATTTCAAAAGGATAAACTCGTTCCAGGTCCTCTTCTGCCGCGGCCTCAAGTTCCACTGCAGCCTGACCTTCGTAGGCGACATAGTTCCTCACACCTGCGATTGCGGCCACCGAATCAAACAGGCGCCCGCAACTCGATGTGAGAGGCGTGTTCACACCCTGTCTTATCATATGGATCAAGATATCGACACGTTTCCGGGGGATGCCCTCCAGAAAAGGAAGACTGATCTTCAAAAACTCGTCTCCAAAAACCTCGTACAGCGCGCTCACGGCCATACGCCAAGGCTTCTTGATAGCCGCAGCCCCTCCAGGCATGGGAAGATAGGCAAAATGCCCCACTCTTTCGAACTGTTTGGGCTCCACGACCAGGACCTCACCGCCCCAAATCTGCCCATCAGCGCCGTAGCCTGTGCCGTCCAGAGCAATACCTATCACAGGCCCCGCAAGGCCATGTTCTGCCATGGCGCTCACTATGTGGGCATGGTGATGCTGGACCCCAACCTGAATCATGGATGACTGCTTCAAGGCATACTGTGTGCTCAAGTAATCAGGATGGAGATCATAGGCAACAATCTTGGGCTCGATTTCCAATATCCGTTTCAGGTGCTGGATAGTCATCTCAAAAAAATTGAGGGTCTCCAAGTTTTCCAGATCGCCTATGTGTTGACTCAAGAATGCCTGGTCTCCCCTGGTGAGACAGATCGTATTTTTCCATTCAGCGCCGCAGGCAAGAATGGGCTCCAAAGACCTCTTAAGAAAAGTCGGTATGGGCACATAACCTCTGCTGCGCCTGATCTGCCTTGGCACGGTGTCAACCACACGGAGTATGGAATCGTCGCTTCTAAGATAAATATCACGATTGTGATTCAAGAAGTAATCAGCAATATCTCCCAGGCGCTCAAACGCCTCCTCGTTATCAATGGCAATGGGCTCCTCGCTGATGTTCCCGCTCGTCATGACCAGGGCCAGCAGGTCGTCACCCTGAAACAGGAGGTAATGAAGGGGCGTATAGGGCAGCATGATGCCGTAGGTGCGGTTCCGGGGAGAGACTTCTTCAGCGATATCTGCGTTGGGCCTCTTCTCTAGGATGACAATAGGCCGCTGTATGGAGTTAAGAAGGGATTCTTCGTCCTCAGTTACCCGTGCAAATTCTCTGATCTGTTCCAGGCTCGGACACATAAGGGCCAAAGGCTTTTCTTCTCGATGTTTTCTTTGCCGGAGCCTCTTGACCGCTTCATTGTTGGTGGCGTCCGCGGCCAGGTGAAAACCACCCAATCCCTTAATAGCAACGATTTTGCCTTGCTTAAGCAGCTTCCGGGCTTCCTCAATCGGATTGCCTGCACGAATATCTTGGCCCGCGTGAGCCCAGAGACGCACCAGAGGGCCGCAATCCCAACAGGCATTGGGCTGGGCATGAAATCTGCGGTCCGCGGGATCATGATATTCTGCTTCGCAGGGAGGACACATCTTGAAACCCTTCATGGCCGTAAAAGGCCGGTCATATGGGATGTCCATAATGATGGTGTAACGCGGGCCGCAGTTCGTGCAATTGATAAAAGGATACCCGAAACGTCGGTCCTTTGGGTCAAACAACTCCCTCAGACAATCTTCACATACGCATACATCCGGGGAAATAAGCGTCCTGCGGTGTTCCTGTGCCTCGCTCTTGTGAATGGTAAAGTCAGAATATGATTTCAACCCCTGCTCAATAGTTTCTATGGAAGTAATATGGGCCAGCGGGGGTTTTTCGGCAATGATGCCCCGGTGGAATGCATCCAGAAAGTCGGGATCACCCTCAACTTCAATGTAGACGCCTTCTGAAGTATTGGAGACAAAGCCTCTAAGGTCGTGGGCAAGGGCAAGGTTGTAAATAAAGGGTCGAAAACCAACACCCTGAACGATCCCCCTAATCCTTGTCCTGACGCCCTTTTCCCTTATTTCTTGGTCTGTTTCAACAGCCAGTCGGCCCATCGATCTATCCCTTCTCCTGTCCGGCAAGATATCTCAAAAATCTCCAAATTGGGATTGATCCTAAGGGAGATGTCCCGGATCTCTTCCACACTACAATCAACATAGGGCAACAGGTCGATCTTGTTTACTAGCAAGACGCTCGACTCGTGGAACATAAGGGGGTATTTTTCGGGCTTATCAGAACCCTCAGTAACGCTCAGGATCATCACCTTGTGGTCTTCGCCAACATCAAACTCGGCAGGACAAACCAGGTTCCCCACGTTTTCAACCACCAGAAGATCCAATTGTGACAGGTCAAAGGTCGAAAGCGCATTTCGTACCATGTTTCCATCCAGGTGACAGGCTCCGCCCGTGTTGATTTGAACCGCCGGGATGCCCTTCTCCGCTATCCTCTCGGCATCTCTGGTGGACTGCACATCACCTTCGATGACACCCATACGGATGCGATCTTTTACGGCATCTATGGTGCATTCCAGCAATGACGTCTTTCCAGAACCAGGCGAGCTCATCAAGTTGATGACAGCCACCTTCTCCCTTTCAAACAGTTTACGGTTTTCTTCTGCAATCCGCTCGTTCGCCTCAAGGATATTCCTTATAACTGGAATCTTCAACGCATTTGCTCCTTTCTATGGCAGTTGCCATAACCGCTACTGCAATTTCCGTACCTCATTGCAGAGCCATTTCAACGTAACGTCTTTGCCTGGCACACTAAGAAAAAAGGGCTCCCCGCCCCACTGCCGAAAAGCCCCGTCAATCCTGGTGGGCCGTATAGGAATCGAACCTATAACCTCCTGATTAAGAGTCAGCTGCTCTGCCTAGTTGAGCTAACGGCCCAGGTCGCCCCTCTTTGTTTCTTGCCGTATCTTTTAACAGTGCCCGAGAGGCGTGTCAATTATTATCTCTGACATCGCCTTTCCGCTCGTTCCTCTAGTGCTCCAACCTCCGGATACGTTCTTCAACTGGCGGGTGGGTGCTGAAAAGGTTCATGAGCCTCTTTCCCGACAAGGGATTTATTATAAACATGTGGGCTGTTGCGGGCTCTGCCTTCATGGGGGGCATGTGCCGGGAAGCCGAAGATATCTTTTGAAGGGCGCTGGTAAGCCCCCTGGGGCTTCCGGCATAAGAGACTCCGGCCGCATCGGCCGCATACTCCCTCGACCGGGATATGGCCATCTGGATCAACATAGCCGCAATAGGGGCAAGGATAGACATGGCAATGAGGCCGATCATACCGCCACCGTCATCATCATCCCTGCTACCAAAGCCGCCAAACAGGGCAGCCCATCGGGCCATGCTTGCCACCATCATGATCGCGCCGGCAATCGTAGCGGCAATAGACCCGATAAGGATATCCCGATGTTTTACGTGGGCCAACTCGTGAGCCAGCACGCCCTTAAGCTCGTTTTCGTCCAGGAGCCTTAAGATCCCCTGGGTAACTGCCACCACCGCATGTTGTGGATTGCGGCCCGTGGCAAAGGCGTTGGGGGATTCAGAGGGCATGATGCATATTTTGGGCATGGGAAGGCCTGCCTGCTGCGCCAGTTGTCTTACTATCCGGTGTAACCCAGGGGCCTCGGATTCGGAAACCGGCTGGGCCCGGTACATACGCAAGACGATTCTGTCTGAAAACCAGTAGCTGCCAAAATTCATGATCACTGCAAAGAAAAATGCGATGACCATGCCCTGGTGTCCGCCCAGATATCGGCCAATGATCATGATCAAGGCGGTCAACGCGCCCAAAAGAAGGCCGGTCTTTATTGAATTACCCATAGTTCCTCCCATAAAATCGTGAAATTATTTTATCACTTGAAAACGACGCTTCCGTCCTTCACGTCTGCAAAAATTCGAGCCCCTTCATGAAAGCTCCCGCGCAGTATCTCCATGGCCAGTGGATTTTCGACGTGTTTTTGTATGGCACGCTTCAAGGGGCGAGCCCCGTACGTTGGATCAAAACCCTCCCGGGCCAAGAGACTTCTGGCCGCATCTGAAAGCTTCAGCGTGATGTGTTGGTCTTCAAGCCGCCTCCGCACCCGCTCCAGTTGAATATCCACAATGGCGGTAAGCTGCTCGGATGTCAAGTTGTGGAAGATAATGATATCATCTATCCGGTTCAAAAATTCCGGCTTGAAACTGGCCCGCAACGCCTCCACAATGCGCTTTTCCATCTCGTCGCGATCATTTGCACCCAACTCCTGGATCCAATGACTTCCCACATTAGAGGTCATGATGATAATGGTGTTCTTAAAATCAACGGTTCGGCCATGACCGTCGGTCATGCGGCCATCATCCAGGATCTGCAAAAGTACGTTGAAAACCTCTGGGTGTGCCTTTTCGATCTCGTCGAAGAGTACGACGGAATATGGCCTACGCCTCACCGACTCGGTCAGATATCCCCCCTCCTCGTAGCCCACATACCCGGGAGGAGCGCCAATGAGTCTTGAGACGGAGTGTCTTTCCATATACTCAGACATGTCAACGCGGATCATGGCCTGCTCGTCGTCAAAGATGAACTCTGCAAGGGCCTTGGCAAGTTCGGTCTTACCCACGCCAGTAGGTCCCATGAAGATAAAGGAACCGATAGGCCGACTGGGGTCCTGCAAACCAGACCGTGCCCGTCGCACTGCATTGGACACAGCCACGATCGGCTCATTCTGGCCCACCACCCGCTTTGAAAGCCGCTCTTCCATGTGGATGAGCTTTTCCCGCTCACCTTCCATCATCCTGGAAACCGGTATTCCCGTCCATCTGGAGACCACTTCAGCCACATCTTCTGCATCGACCTCCTCCTTGAGCATCTTACGCCCTGTCTGAAGTTCGGAAAGCCTTTTCTTCGCCTCCTCCAGCCGTTTCTCCAATTCGGTGGCCACGCCGTATCTGAGTTCTGCTGCCAGGGCGAGATTGCCGTCGCGTTCGGCCTGCCGCCCCTCAATGCCCGTGCGCTCAAGTTCCTCCTTGACCTTTCGAATGGTCTGGATGGCGTCTTTTTCATTTTGCCAGTGGGCCTTCATCTCGCCGATCTTTTCCTTCATCACCGAAATATCTTTCTCAAGTTTGGCCAGTCGCTCTTCTGAGACGTCATCGGTCTCTTTCCTCAGGGCTTCACGTTCGATTTCAGACTGAATGATCTTGCGCTCCACCTCGTCGATCTCGGCCGGCATGCTGTCGATCTCAATGCGAAGCCCGGAGGCGGACTCATCAATCAAGTCGATGGCCTTGTCCGGCAGGAACCGATCCGATATGTAACGATGAGAGAGGGTCGCTGCCGCCACGATGGCAGAATCCTTGATCCGCACGCCGTGATGGACCTCGTATTTTTCTTTCAAGCCCAGCAAGATGGAGATGGTGTCTTCCACAGTAGGCTCCTGAACAAGCACGGGCTGGAAACGCCGCTCCAGGGCCGCATCCTTTTCCACATATTTCCGGTATTCGTTTATTGTCGTGGCCCCTACGCACCGAAGGGTACCGCGGGCCAGGGCAGGTTTCAGCATGTTCGACGCATCCACCGAACCCTCAGCCGCCCCTGCCCCTACCATGGTGTGAAGCTCATCAATGAACACGATGACTTCGCCTTCGGCCGCCTCCACCTCCTTTAAGACCGCTTTCAACCTGTCTTCGAATTCGCCACGGTATTTCGCCCCTGCCACCAGCGTACCCATGTCAAGGGCAACCAATCGCCGGTTCTTAAGGGTTTCAGGCACATCCCCGTTGACAATACGCTGGGCCAGTCCCTCCACAATAGCCGTCTTGCCAACCCCAGGCTCCCCGATAAGGACCGGGTTGTTCTTAGTACGCCGGGAAACAACCTGAATCACACGACGGATCTCTTCATCTCGGCCAATGACCGGGTCGATCTTGCCAAGCCGCGCGAAATCGGTCAGATCCCTGCCAAATCTTTGCAGGGCTTGATATTTTTCCTCCGGATTAGGATCAGTGATTCGCTGGGTGCCCCGAATATCCACCAAAACCTTCAGGATCGTCTCGCGAACAACGCCTGCATGGGCCATGATACGGCCTGCGTCTGTTTGTTTCTGGTCGGTTATGGCAACAAGGATGTGTTCTAAGCTCACATACTGGTCCTTCAGCTTGGCTGCTTCGGCAAATGCAGCATCAAGGACTTTCTTTGTCGCCGGAGAGATATGGACCTCTCCCGTGCCGGCCCCGCTCACCTTGGGCCTTTTCTCCAGGACCTGAGAAACCTCCTGTAAGACTGCTTCAGGGGATGCACCCAGTTTCTGGAGAATGGCGCGGCTAATCCCCTCGGGTTGCTCCAGCATGACCTTCAACAGATGCTCTGGCTCTATCTGCTGATGCCCAAGCTGACCGGCCAGGGACTGGGCGCCTTGAATGAGTTCCTGAGATTTTATGGTAAATTTATCAAAACGCATTTCTGTCTCCTTTCCCTGTTTTCAGGATACCTGAACGAAAGCATCCAATTGTCGACGATTTCGTTAAAAAAATAAGCATTGGGCATGTAATGTCAAAGGTCTCGAGGAGAAGTATGCTCTTTTTTTTGTGGACATTTTGGTCTCTTTTGATAAATTACAATGTTAAGCTAGCCCGGTTTGACGAAGTGAAATCAAAGAAATTCACCAAGGAGGAATGATGATGAGAAAGCTGTGTGTTGTTTTGACCCTATGTCTACTACTGTTACCTGCAATAGCCGGAGCAGCGGACTACAGAGCCTGGCTCCCCCTGCTTCCCCGAACCTTTGGCGGTATGGCTCCGGCAGGAGACCCTGACGGCATGAACATGGACATGGGCGGTCAGAAGTGGTCGTCTCTCAACCAGGAATACACATCACGTGATGGAAAAAAGACTGCTCAGTTGTCTATAGTGGCTGGCGCCATGGCCCCGCAAGTGCAAGGCTTCCAGGGCATGGCCGCAATGAACATGAACATGGAAACGGGTGACCAGCTTATCAAAACCGTGAACGTATCCGGGCACAAGAGCATGTTGACTCTGGACAAAAAGGACAAAACAGGGACTCTTATGATCCCTGTGAAAAAAGACATGGTCGTTGTGTTAACGGTTGATCCTGCCACAAGGGCGTCAGATCTCACGGGGCTTGCCCAACAACTCCCGCTATCCCGATTCGCTAACAGTGGCAGGTAAGTCATAAAATCGCTTTGTGATTTTGTGCGACGCGATTACAAAAAAAACGTTCCTCACTTTAACCTTGATGCTGTCGAGTAACTTGCATTCTAACAATGCCACAATATGAACGCTTGTGCGTACGCTGTTGATTAAAACGTCAAGACCTTGTCGGCATCCATAGCCAACTCGTACAAATCATTCATCCAGGCAATGGGACAGGTGCTTGATCCCTCCAGACCGTGGGATTTCATGCAAACCCCTCAGACATAGAAATCTCCCTCAAACTGGTTGACTTGCTCCATAACATTGAATTCTTCGGTTCCGCACTTTTCAAAAAGGACACCTTTCCCCAGCATAAACACGCTGACTTCATCACCATTTTTCACCCCCACGTTGGCTAACCTCATGGCATTGTACATGGTTTCGCCATCATCCGTGCTAATGATTAACAGGATTTTCATACCATAAACTCCTATTCCGGCGTCTTGTGGGCCAATCGTTTTTCATCCCACACAGGACAATGAATCAAACGCCTTCCATTAGCCCCAGAAACTCCTTCGGGTTATCTTCGGTCAGCCTTTTTATCTCTTGCTCTGTGAATTCCACCCTGCACCAGGGAATCTTTTTCGAGTACTCCAAAAACCACTTCAAGTACGACGTTTCAGTCCAAAAACACCGGCCCATGTACCAATCAGAGCCGTAAAGAACTCTGTCCTGGATTCCTTGCGTTCCGAGCATGCGCTTTATGTCCCTGAAATACCTCCTGGGCATAAACCACATCTCTGTATCAAATGAGATGTCGGTATATACGTTGGGAAAAGCTTTGATCAAATCTGCGATCTTTGGCTGCCACGCTGACCCTGTTCGATCATTGTGGGCTAAATTCAATGTGAGCGAGGGGAAGTCCGTCAGCACGTTCCCCCAGTATTTCGGGTCTGCCAAATGGTAGTATTCTTTCAGGCCCGGGATGCCCCCGTTTTCACAATGGGCCGTAATCGGAATGCTGTTCTCCGCACAATATTCGTATATGGGATAAAGCCTTTTGTCATCCGGAGTAAATCCCATGACCGGATAGATCTTAACCCCCCTGAACTGCCCGCCGTCTAAGGCATCTCTTACGAGGTCCACGACTCCTTCCCTGTTAGGATCAGCCGCAATAAATGGAAACATCCGAAGGCGATTGTATTTCTTGTTTATGGCTTCAACTGCTGCCACAGTCTCCCTTATCTGATCCTCGAATCTCTTTGTGCCACCTCCGAACTTCTTGCAGTACTCCATATCCATCATCAGGGGCGTGCAGATATCTATGCCCGCCTCATCCATTTCACACACCAACTTCTGCGCAATTTCGGAAATCGACATATCAACAAACTCCAACCAGTCTTCAAGCGCTGAGTCTTCCGGCAGGATTCTTCTGAGCACCTTGTGGACAAACCTGTGCATTGGATTTCTCACGTTCAGAAAAAAACGCTTGCGGAATTCCAAAGGGACACAATCCAGGCTGAAGATATGGCAATGACAGTTAATCTTCATCACAATTTTTCATTTGGAATTCGTCCGGTTGGTGAAGCAATAAAGGAGTGGCCCAAACCTGGCAGCCCAAGATCAAAGGAGGGACAGGGCGTTTTCTTGCATACGTTCAAAATCCTTGTCGGTCAGCCCTGCGCCAAGGGCAACCAGTCTTGCCCGTTGCTCATTCAGAAGGTCTCCAGGTTCGTGGGCATCAGAGTTTAGAACCAATTCTGCGCCGTGTGTCCTTGAGAGTTTTGCCACGTGACCGTTTGTTATGCTGTGCCCCTTGCGAGATGTAATTTCCAGAAAAATCCCTCTCTCTGCTGCCATCAATACCTCTTCCTCGGATATAAGGCCGGGGTGAGCCAGAATGTCAATGTCGGCATCCAAAGCTGCGCGGTTTGTGCCGGGAATCACCGGTTCTGCGACGGTTTCCCCATGTACAAGTATGATTTTGGCTCCAAGGGAACGGGCCTCCTTGGCCAGAGAGCCGATCTGAGCAGGTGGGATGTGAGTTAACTCGATGCCAGGTATGGTCTTGATCTCATTCACGCGATTCAGTTGTTCGGAGACAGCCACAAGCCGCGGAATAATAAAATCAAGGTTGGAAGCATCACCATGATCCGTGATCCCAATGACCTTGACGCCGAGCACATGGGCTCTGCGCACCAATTCCGATGGAACCAAAACACCGTCGCTAAAAATGGAGTGAGTATGAAGGTCGATCACGAGATCCTACATCTTGTATTTGCCAAATTGGTCAGGGGATAGCTTTTCCAGGTATTCCTTCCATTTCTTGCCCTCTTCGCTTTTGTCAAATGCCTCTGGCTCTTGATCTAAGTGTGCGGACTTTTCCAGAACCTTGTCGTCCACAAATATGGGACAATTGGCCCTGAGCGCTAAAGCAATTGCGTCGCTGGGACGAGCATCAATATTGTATGACTGGCTGTTGGATGAAAAGTGGATTCTCGCATAGAATGTGTTGTCCCTCAGGTCGCACACCTCCACCTTGGAGATTGTTATCTTTAAGACATCCATGAAGTTAACAAATAGATCGTGGGTCATGGGACGAGCCAAGCGAACATTTTCGAGCTCCGTGGCAATGGCAGTCGCCTCCAGAATGCCAATCCATATGGGAAGCGCCTGATCCACATGGATCGCCTTAAGGATAACTATAGGGGCGTTTGATGTGGGATCAATCGTTATGCCCGAGACTTTCATTTCATGCAGCATGTAGTATTCCTCCTTTTTCGCCAGGGAGTTTTCCGCAACACTCAGATGGAGCGCCTAACAATGAATGCGAAAAAGCCTCTGTAATGCTGACAGGCACTAACTGCCCGACACGAACCCCTCCGTCTGAAAAGTTCACTGTTTTATTGCAAGGCGTGTGCCCAGTAACTTGATCATAGCCTTTTTGGCTGAGACCTTCTATCAACACTTCCTGGACTGTACCCACCAGCGCCCGAATCTTGTCCAACGTGATCTTTGACTGAAGCTCCAAGAGCCTGGCAAACCGTTCACCCTTTACGGCCTCTTGGACTTTATCGGAAAATCTAAAGGCCGGGGTATTTTTACGATTAGAATACTTGAATATATAAAGATTGTCAAACCCGACCGATTCGACCAGATTCAGGGTCTCTTCGAAGTCTGTCTTTCCCTCACCAGGAAAACCCACGATAATGTCAGAGGTGATCGCTATGTTTGGCTGGGCTTTCCGTAATTTTTCTATCCTGGCCAGATAGTTGCCTCTTGTGTAGCCCCTGTTCATACGTTTTAGTATTCGGTCGGACCCGGATTGAACAGGCAGATGTATGTGAGGCGCCAATTTATCCAATCTTCCAAAAGCACGAATCAGCTTATCAGAAAGGTCTTTGGGGTGAGACGTCGTAAAGCGAAGGCGCCTCAAGCCCTCAATATCATTCACTGCTTCAAGAAGCGCCGGGAAATCAAGACCGTGGCCGCCTTTCAAGCCATAAGAATTCACATTCTGCCCCAGGAGCGTGACTTCCCGAACACCCTTTGCTACCAGATGCCGAATTTCCTCTAAGATCCTCTCGTGTCTGCGACTCAACTCCCGCCCTCTCAAATATGGGACAACGCAGTACGTACAGAAATTGTCACATCCCCTCATGACGGTCACAAAGGCTGTCGCGCGAGCTTCTTGGAAATTCGTTGGCTTTATGTGTGAGGGTTCCACTGTCCCGGTGGGCTCTACGTCAACGGCCTGCTTTTTTTCGTGAGTGACTCGCCGAATTAGTGAGGGAAGCCTGCTGATAGAAAAAGTGCCAAAGACGATGTCTACATGGGGCGCCCGTTTGAGAAGGCGATCTCCCTCCTGCTGAGCCACACATCCACCTACACCAATGACCAAATTCGGTTTTTTGAGCTTCAGCCTGGCAAGTCGCCCCAGATGACTGTAGACCTTGTGTTCGGCCTTGTCACGGATGGAACAAGTGTTTATAATAATAAGGTCAGCCTTTTCCTGGTGTGAAGTAGGCCTGTAATTCATGGTCGCCAGCAGTCTCTCCATTTGCTCCGAATCGTAGACGTTCATCTGGCATCCCATTGTGATTATGTGAACGCGTTTTGTCTTCATGCAGCATCAACCCGCTGACCAATGACTATTGACTATTAACCAACCCGTGTATGGTGATTGACCTGATATCTGCCACCGCAATCTTAAACCCACCACAAGGCAAATTGCCGTAACAAACCATCTCTTTGTCCACAACAACAGAGATCGTCTTATCGTCCTTTAATAATACGTCAGCCCTTAACGTATTGCCCTGAAGAATAAAGCTCATTGACACAATCTTATCAAAATCTATGCTGACATGGCCACTCCCGAGCTTTCCGGAAATTGCTGTCTGCCCCTCGAAACTAAGCTTTTCAACACGGGTAGAAGTATCGGACTGATCCATGATAGAGGCAGAATAGTTTCTTGCAGGCTCAGGAACCCTGATCCGCGCAGCCCCTCCAAGACCGCCCATCCCAACCAAAAACATAGAGAACAGAAACAACAGCCCGACAAGCAATATCCTTTTCATTGAGTTCCCTCTCCTTCAGTGTCCGCCACCTCGATACGCATGTTTTTCTTAAGATCATCGATGATCATATCCACTTCCGTTTCACATCCAGGGCTAATGTAAAGAACTACCAGACCTCTCCGTGAATCCAGGGTCCTCATGACAGCCACACCGGCATACCCCTCAAGGATGAATTTCAGATAGTGGACCTCTCGTCGGTCTATCCGGTAATATCTCTTTGTACAGGCTGTAGGTATCAACCCACAGTCTTTAAGAAAAAGATCTTGGGGTTTCACGGTTTTCTATTTGATTAATACGTC
>DAOUWN010000023.1 GCA_030667105.1 Deltaproteobacteria bacterium | reverse complement strand
TGACAGCGTACCCCCAGCCGCCGTTAGTCTGCACCTTGTTCACCCTCAACGGATTAAGCAAGGTGATGCTGTGGCCGATTGCGCTTCGTTCCTTGTCCGGAGCAACCACAGACACATTGTGCCGGTGGGAAAGAACCCTCTCCATAGCCCAGAGGCCTCCGGCGTGGATACCATCATCATTTGTAAGCAGGATATTCATGTGATAAACTTTTAGATATGTATGTCCAGAACGTGGCTTTGATTTCTCCCCTTGAAGTGGGGTTGGCGCTTCGCAAACTCATGAATGCCTTTGAGGTTATAATTTAAAGGATATCCTGTGAGATTGCAACCCGAAAACAGGGAGGGAACCCATCGTGCCGGCCTTTACATACATGTGCCTTTTTGTGTGAGAAAATGCCCGTACTGTGACTTCTATTCAGTTAGTGACCTGAGCAAGATAGAGACCTATCTGCACGGGCTGAAAAAAGAGATGGATCTTGCGAAAGCGCCTGGCGTGCCATTTGACACGATCTACATAGGCGGCGGCACACCATCCCTTTTAGAGCCCCATGAACTCCTCCGAATCCTTGAACAGGCTCACAGGCGATTTGCTTTTGCGCAAGATGTGGAAGTGACAATAGAGGTGAACCCCGGGACAGTGTCGCTCGGTTCGTTGAAGGCTCTTTCGGGCCACGTGGTAAATCGCGTAAACATTGGCATTCAGTCCTTTGACGACGAGCGCCTTCAACTGTTGGGTCGACTCCATTCGGCCCGTGAAGCTCGGGAGGCGATTCGCTTGGTACGGAAGGCCGGGGTTGACAGTCTGGGCATCGACTTGATGTACGGACTTCCAGACCAGTCTCCACAGAATTGGCTTAATGATTTGAGGGAGGCCAAGAGCCATGAACCCGAACACCTGTCATGCTATATGCTGACCTATGAGAAGGGGACACTCTTTTATGATTGGCGCAAAGCTGGCAGGGTTCGTCCCCTTGATGAAGGCAAGGTGAGACGCCTTTTTGAAGAAACGGTGGGATTTTTGAGGGATGAGGGTTATGAGCAATATGAGATATCCAACTTTTCACGAGGAGAAGCCTTCCGCTCCAGGCATAATCAAAAGTACTGGTCTCACGCCCCGTACATTGGACTGGGGCCTTCGGCCCACTCCTTTATCGAACCCAAGCGCTGGTGGAATTATGGCGACCTGAGCAACTACATCCAGGCCTTGCAGCGCGGGGCGCCTCCTCTCCGGGGTTCTGAAGAGTTGAATCTAGGCCAATTGATGTTGGAGTCCGTCTTTCTGGGTTTGAGGACCTCCCACGGTATTGAGATGTCGCGATTTAAGAGTCGATACGGTGTGGGTTTCATGGATCATTTTTCGCCGGTCTTTGAGGGGCTTAAGGCACGCAACTTGCTTAATTTCTTATCCTTCTCCGCTAATCGATGCGCATTGACTCTGGAGGGGATGGTTTTTGCGGACACCATTGCAGCTATGTTTGCTGAGCATATTGAGACGTCCTCCTTTTCTGCTTTCAGCCCACCTGTAACACATGACCGGCAATGCGTTGGGAAGATCAACGGGCCAGCGGGCCAACCGGCAAACGGGTTAGACGAAGACGCACGGCAGGGGTCTGGATCTTTCAAATAATTCTTGATCTTAAGTGATTACGATGTATAAAATAAAATGAAAAAAGATTGCTTCCCTGGCCCAGACCCTTGAGACGTGTCGACGAGCTCACGTCGAGTCGCTCAGCCGAAGTCTAAATAAATTCGTTATCGAATTTATGAATCGATGGACTAAGAAAGGAAATTAGTTTGCCATGATATTGGAATATGCCAAAGAAGTGCTGCAGATAGAAGCCGAGGGGATTTTAGGTGTAGTGGACCGTCTGGACGGGCAGTTAGTGAAGATGGTGGAACTGGTTCATGCCTGTACAGGGCGGGTCATCATAACGGGTGTCGGCAAATCAGGAATCGTGGCCCGCAAGATCGTGGCCACTCTAAACAGCACGGGAACCCGCTCGCTATTCCTTCATCCTGTTGAGGCGATGCACGGAGATCTGGGCATAGTTAGTGCAGAGGATGTGGTCATTGCCCTTTCAAACAGTGGAGAAACCGACGAGCTGAACATGCTGGTTCCCAGTTTGAAGGCGATTGGATGTCCATTGATTGCTTTTACAGGGCGGGTGGACTCCACCCTGGGCCGTCAGGGCGATATTGTCATCAATGTGGGCGTTGACCGGGAGGCCTGCCCCTTTGGGCTTGCCCCAACTGCAAGCACAACGGCCCTTTTGGCTGTGGGAGACGCATTGGCGGTTACCCTCATTCGCAAAAGAAACTTCAGGGCTCGCGATTTCAAGCAGTTTCACCCGGCCGGAAGCCTTGGCCAGCGCCTGTCGCTCAAAGTTCGAGAGATCATGCTTACAGGCAAGAACGTACCCATAGTCAGCGAGGGGCAGTCCATGCGCCATGCGATCAAGGAGATCAATCGCCTGCAGATCGGGGCCACACTGGTAGTAAAAAAGGGTAACATCCTTTTCGGGATAGTTACGGATGGGGATATCCGGCGACACATCATGGAACACGAAAATATTTGCGAGTCTGCGGTGGAGGATGTGATGACAATGCATCCAAAGACCCTCGGTCCTGACAGTCTGGCATCACAGGCCTTGAGCATCATGGAAAAAAAGCAGATTACAGTATTACCCATAGTCAACCCGATTCAGAAGGTCAGGGGTATCTTACACCTCCATGACATTCTGGGAAAGGGCGCTTTCAGGTTCAATGGTAGCTGATACGAACCAACTGCCGAGAGGATTGATCTGCCCTCTGGTAACACCGCTCAAGACAGGAGATGCGGTGGACGTCAGCGTCCTGGATCGGCTTATCGATCATGTGGGCGTGGGCGTTGATGTCTTGCTCCTCTGTGACGTGTTCTGGGGCGAAGGGCATGAGTTGAGCCCCGGGACCAGGTTGGAAATGTGCTGCGCTGCACTGGAGATTATCCAGGGGAGATGGCCGGTCTTTATTACCATTACCTCACACAGTGTGAAGGCCACACGTGACTTGCTGGCCCATACAGAGGCCTTTATCGAACGTTCGGATTATCCTGGGAGCGTCTTCTGGGTGGACTATCCCATCTATTACCATAGCAACCGGGGCTTGCCCCAATTGTACGAGTCCATGGCCCGTGATACGAGGATTGGGTTGATATTGGGCAACCACGAGGGGCTGGTTGAACTGCGCAAGAGGCGCATTAAGCACAAGAATATTCGAACCAACGTCTTGAAAAGACTCTCTCGGATAGAAAAGATACAGGGTTTGGTATTTAGTGGTCCGCTAAAGCGGTCGATAAATTATCACAAAGCAGTTCGGCACCGTCGGGGTTTCAGGTTTTTCGACGGGGATGAACTGGCGTTCTTGAGACAGCCCAGCTCAGATGGTGTTGTGGCCGGTGGGGCAAACCTGCTGCCGGAGGCCTGGCGCGGGATTACGTGGTCTTGCCTGAACCGTTACGACATTCAGCAACAGTACGCAGACCACACAAGCCAGATACTTGAAACGGGTATGATGCTGCAAGAGTTCTATGATCTCTATTCGCAGAACCCTGCTGCCATTTTGAAACGTATGCTTCATGTTGCAGGCGTCCTGCCAAATGATCGTACTGCATCAGCCACACGGGCTTCGACGGCTAGTCAAAATCGAGAGATAGAGGTCATTTGCAAGAAGTATGACCTTATATAATTAATCGAGAGGGTTGCGCAAGATGAAAAACAAGAAACACATTGAGACCTCCATTATGACCCTTGGCCGGGCCAAGATTACCTCTCCCATTAAGACACGGGAAAAGGAGGACGGGGCGAGGCGCTTTGTGTCAGACAAAGACCGCGTCTTGGTGGACATTGATGAAAATGATGTGATGAAGGCGTTCAAAGGCCATAAGAGACCTCTGTCCTTTGAACGGGCAGGGCCGCGGAGTAAAATATTCTTTGATCCGAGCAAACTGCGATGTGCCGTGGTGACTTGTGGCGGGTTGTGTCCGGGGACAAATGATATCATCCGGGCCATTGTGTTGGCCCTCCACCACAACTATGGCGTGCCCAATATTTACGGCATTCGGTACGGATTTGAGGGCTTCATATCCTCATACGGTCACGAACTGGTGGACCTAACACCGGGTTTTGTAACCAGCATCCACGAAACCGGGGGCACTGTGCTTGGGACTTCCAGGGGACCTCAGGATATTGAAAGTATTGTGGATGCCCTTGAGCGGATGAATGTTGGCCTCCTTTTTGCCATTGGGGGAGACGGCACAATGGCCGGAGCATCCCAGATTGCCGATGAAATTACAAAGAGAGGACTAAAGATCGCCGTGATGGGCATACCAAAGACGATTGACAATGACATCTTTCTTATTGATCGTTCTTTCGGCTTTGATACGGCTGTGGATGTAGCGGTTGATGTCATCCGCGCTGCTCACAATGAAGCCACGAGCGCCTCGAATGGAATCGGACTGGTAAAGCTCATGGGGCGCTATTCAGGGTTCATTGCAACAGCGGCGGCCCTGGCATTGCCTGACGTAAATTTTGCCCTGATCCCCGAGTCGGACTTCGATTTGGAGGGTCCGAGGGGGTTCCTTGAAGCCCTGAAGAAGCGACTGATTCAAAGGAAACATGCTGTGATTGTCGTGGCCGAGGGGGCGGGCCAGAAGTTTTTCAAAGACAGACCCGAATTGCGTGACGCCTCCGGCAACATACGACTACAGGACATCGGCCTGCATTTGAAAGATGTCATTAATGCCTATTTTCAGGAACAGAATATGCCGACTACCCTGAAATATATCGATCCCAGCTACACGATCCGAAGTGTTGCGGCCAATGCCAATGACCATGTTCTGTGTGGCTTTCTGGGTCGAAATGCAGTTCATGCGGGTATGGCGGGAAAGACAAGAATGCTGGTGGGGCTCTGGAATAATCGCTTTGTTCATATTCCCATGGAGGCAACGGTTGGAAGGCGAAAGCAGGTGGAGGTCTCCGGCAACATGTGGATGAGCGTGCTTGAGAGCACAGGCCAGTCCTCGTTCAAGAACTGACGCGCCTGCCCGTAACTACCCCGTACGCCCGTCAGCAGGCATTTATGGCGTCGATAAGGTCTCGTAGGCGGCCAAAATTTTTTCGGTTGAAGTCAAGAATGAGCCTGGGAAGATGGGCGATTTCAGGCTCATCGGCTTCTATCGGTAGGGGATCGGAGAGGGAAAGGCCGCCAGAAGGTGTCAGTATGTCGGAAAAACGGGATTTGAGTTCATTTACCTTCGGCGGGTCAATGCTGGATGTGAGACGAATTACCAGTTGCTCTCCAACGTATCGCAAGCTGTGATACCGATGGTAGAAACGATCAATCCTCGTCACTGCATCATCCACTGATTCGACTTGTTCGAAGAGGCTGAAATCCGTTGGGCTGATGTACCCTTGGGCCAAGAGTTCTTTTTCAAAGAACTTAAGCCACCGTGACCAGTACGTGCCGCCAGGCTCATCTACGAGGATAAGCGGTAGGGGGTTGCGCTTCCCGGTTTGTACAAGGGTAAGTGTTTCCATGCCTTCATCGAGCGTACCAAACCCCCCGGGGAAAAGCGCAACAGCATCTGCCTGCCTGAGAAAGGCCACTTTTCTGTTAAAGAAGTATTTATACATGATATTTCGGGGGTGCCCTTTGAGGATATGGTTGGATTCCTGTTCAAAAGGAAGTCGAATGTTAACACCGAATGAATGCTTAGCGCCCGCTCCTTCATTTGCCGCCTGCATGATGCCAGGCCCTCCTCCTGTGATGATCATGTAGCCTGCCTCGGACAATTTTCGTCCCAAAAGACATGCGATTTTGTAAATGGATTCATCTGGTTGGGTCCTGGCCGAGCCAAAGACAGTGACTTTCCTCACCTTACGGTAGGGGCCGAACACTTTGGCAGTGAACCGCATCTCTTTCAACGTCGAGTTCATCAGCTTCAGGTCGGCCGTTTCATCGCCCTCCTGGCCTGCCTTAAGAGATGCCAAAATCATCTCTCGCACAATCTCCGGGTGACGGATATCCCCCACAAGTTCAATTAGCCGGTCAATAGCCTCGTCGGCAGGGCCGTTGGTTCTAGTGAAATGAAGTTCCATTGGGCAGCATACCTCGGAAATAGGGTTTTCGCAGGCGTTCACAGGTTCAGAGTTCGGTGAACCTCTGAACACTGAACCCGTGAACGATTAGATCTTTTACAATAATACTGAAATAGTGTCACTCGAAAATGGCTCTCCATGCAAAAATATGAAGGAGTATTCGAGTAACCGAACATTCTGACGTAAGAGCTTGACACATGTTATGATTTCAAATAGCTATGAAAGAGGGGGGAGCATCCAGCTTCCAGACACTCGTAAGGGACAAAACAAAGAACTTAATAGTTCACCTGGCCCTTTTTCTGTCATTTCGACCGTAGGGAGAAATCTTGTATTGTTGTGACCGTACGCTATGTTGGATAAGATTTCTCACATCCGTTCGAAATGACAAAGGGGGGGTGAATTATTACCAAAGAACAAAGTAGGACACAGGAAATGGGACAGCAGATAGAAAAGAACATCACGGTGATCTTTAATACAATGGTCGAGGTCATTAGAAACCCTGTGGGGTTTTTCCGGCGTATGCCGAAGAGCGGGGGGTTTGTTGAACCGCTTATCTTTATGGTCTGTATGGGGGTTGCGGCTGGTGTTATTCAGGCTATTTTGGCCATCCTTGGGCTTGGTTTTGCCGGATCGTTTTTCATGGCACTCGCATCTATCATAATTGTCCCGATTATGGTGGCCATTTTCGGTTTCGTGGGCGCTGCAATCCTATTCGTCATCTGGAAGATAATGGGATCTCAACAGTCCTTTGAAACAGCTTACAGGTGCGGCGCCTATACCGGAGGGATCGTTCCGGTAACCACAGTGCTTGGCATCATACCTTATCTGGGACCCATTTTCGGGCTTGTCTGGGGGACGTACCTGATAGTCGTTGCGAGTGTAGAGGTACACAACGTTGCCCCAAAGACAGCATGGATCGTCTTTGGAGCTATCGCTGCCCTGTTTGCCTTGATTAGCATTGGTTCACAGTTTGCTGCAAGAAGAGTAACCAGTGGGCTGGACAAATGGGAACAGGAGATGGGAAAGACAGGTGAGATGACGCCCGAAGAGGCGGGCAGAGCAATGGGAGAGTTCTTAAAGGGGTTGGAGAAAGAGGACGGTAAGGAATAGGCCCACAGTCCGTTGGTCACGAAATCCGCGTTTTTTCTGGCAGATTTTGCTTTATCGTTTCTGCCGGATCCGAACGCACGTAGCGAGAAAGCTTTCTTATGTAACATACCGAAAGCATAAGATTTCTCCCTTTCAGCCGTCCGCCTGCGGGCCGAAGCCTTCGGCGGAGAGCTCGTAGCCAGCGCTACTTTCAGCCTTCGAAGCTTCGGCGAAGTAGGCATGGCGAAGTCGGCGCGATCGAAATGACAGATTCGCTGAATTCGACTTTTTACGAATGTATCAATCTTGCCAAAGCCGAGTGTTTACTCTGATTGCGGGTGGTTTGGGGATAGAACTATTTTCGGAATGGGATAGCGCCCGCGTTCCTCCTTATAGGCTTCATTACGTAGCCTGGTCTTTTCCAGCCGTTCTTCTCTTATTCTTGCTTCTTCCTTTTTTTGCTCGGCAATACTTGGCCCTTTCTTTTCTATCCAAACTGGATAGGGGTATGATCGTATGCCTGTGTGCCATCTGTATCTTGGCCACCGGTAATGCCAATCCCAGTCGTTGTAAAAATGCCAATCATGGCACGCCCATGCTGCTGTTGAACCAAACAGAAAGGCTATTATGAATAATGCCTTTCGCATCTTTTGTCCCCAAACTCAATCTCAAACCCTGTGACAACTCTTCTCGGTTATTTCCCTACAAACTCGCCATTTTTGAACTGACCCACCAATTCTTTCCCGTCAGGCGAGGTCAAAGTTCCTTTGCCGTCCAATTTATTGTTCTTGAACTGCCCCACGTATTTGACGCCGTTGGGACGGATCAGAATCCCTTGTCCATTTAACATGTCGTTGTTGAACTCACCCACATATTTTGCGCCGTCATGAGAAGTCAGAGCCCCTTTCCCATGCATCTTGCCATCCTTAAAATGGCCCGCGTATTTGTCACCGTTGGGATGGAGAAAAGTCCCTTGTCCATTCGTACAGTCCCCTTTGATACATTCAGCAAAGGAATTCACAGGAGAAAAACAAATCATTAACAGCAAAGCTGCCCCAAAGATTTTCATGCTTTTAACATCCCTGTCTTGACTGTTCTATTTTCTGCTAGAAAAAACACGAATTTTATTACTAACGGACTAAATGGGTATGATTACGATATTCACTCTCCTATTCATAGCGTCACTTGAAGATATGGGCTGTGACTCACCGAAGCCAATGGTCTGTATTCTTCTTGAATCTACTCCCCTTTGTGTCAAGGCATCCTTTACCGCCTGCGCCCGCCTTTGAGACAAATCTTGATTATACTGTTCGGAACCTTTTGAGTCAGTATGACCCTCGACTCTGATTGTCGTCTGTGGGTACCTGTTCAATACGTTGGCGACTCTGCCGATCTCCGCATATGCGCCTGATTTCAAGGTTGCCGAGTCAAAATCAAACATAACTTCGGACTGAAACGTGGCCGTCAAAACATTCTGTGTCCTCTGGATACTCGCGGCCTCGCTTGCAGCCAAAACGGCCCTCAATTCTTGCTCCTGTCTGTCCATGTACGCGCCGATTTGATGACCGGACAAACCACCCACGGCGGCGCCAATTCCTGCCCCCAAAAGCGTGGCTTCTGTATTTCTGCCGATTACCTGGCCTAGAATTGCGCCTCCTGCCGCCCCAATTAGAACTCCTGTTTTCGCTCCTCTTTGTTGATATGTCGGCCCTGCACAGGAATAAAAACAGCTCGCCAGCGCGAGACATAAAATGATTGAAATTGTTCTTTTCATCACCCAGCCTCCTTTGTTGCTAGTAGTTTTTTTGTGGAGTGATTTTCTATAGCCTTTACCGACGCTGCCGTCAAGGCAAAGATTTTGCCTTGACGGCAGCGCTTCGCGGGCGGGAATCAGGACGGTTCTTGGGGATGGCACTGCTTGCACACCGTAGGGCCGGTAGGCTTGCCAGCCTTCTTCAAGTCCTTGTGACATCCCACACAGTTCTAGTGAATGGCTGAGTAATGGTATTTTGCAATCTTTTCCTTCTTGCTTAGTTTTGGCGCATCTTTTCCAGTTGGCGCTTTGGATTCACTGTGGCAGGCATCGCATTTTTGAACCTCGTCCCCCTCTTTCCAGATATTCTTGCCGTCTTTGAAGACATGGTGACAGTCCGTGCAAGAAATCTTGTAGTCCACATTGTGTTTCTTGTGCGTCAAGGTGACAAGGGCCTTTTTATGCTTTTCGTAGACCTTTGAATTCATGGTTATTTCATCAGCCGCCTGCTGAGCTGCGTTAACGACTGCAAAGAGAAAAACCATACCCAAAACTGTAACTGCCAATGCTGCTAACGATCGCTTCTTCATAGCCTTTTACCCCCTTTCAAGAAAGCGAATTCTTCTAACTTACCGACGCCAGTGACGATGCGGACCATGTCGTTTCCAATGTCCATAAGGACGCCGGGGTGCAGGACCGTAACGCACAACTGGCGGCGCAACATAAACAGGTGGCGGACTATAATAAACAACCGGGCGGCTATAATAAACAGGCGCCGGAGGAGGCTGATAATAACAGCCGTTAAGGAGAGCATTTCCCACAATAGCAGCTCCCAGGCCTATGGCTATCCCTTCCCATCTGTAACGTTGTTCGGAACCTGCCCAAGCGGAAGTTGCGACAAAGGAGAAACATAAGATAGTTGCGAGTACAACAGTAAGGACTTTTTTCTTTTTCATTTTTCCACCTCCTGATTCTTCATATTAAGACATCAGACACAGTCTTTTTGAATAGGTTGAAACAGTGCTTTGATTTTCTTCAATTCCATTATCTTCATCACCTGAGATCAGAGGTTCACTGAACCATAGAATGGTCTGGTGTGTTTTCGGTGTTTCCAAAATCATGACAGATCCCACATTGCCCTTCAAAGAGTTTATGATAGCGCTGGGGCCAGACACTGAGGTGGGAGGCGCCAGAAAAGAAAAGTAAAGGACAAGTCCTGCAATAACGGCTGTGGCAGGGACATAGAACCTCCTGACTACAAGCAGGCGTCCAAGTTTCAACCACCATGGAGTTTTCTTTTTCCGGATGAAAGCCAACACCCTTTCTTCAACTCTTTCAAGTTTAGCACGAGAAAGCTCTTTATCTAAACCCGTCCTAAAAAGGGCAGAGATGGCTTCAGCATCTTGGAGTGCCTTTTGACAGGAAGGGCAGTGTTTTATGTGTTCGCTCATCAGAGCATATTCATCCGGCCCGAGTTCTTGATCAAAGAAACGGTTCAATATGGCTGGATTACAAATAGTTGGGTCCATTTTCATGAGCTTTTATCCTCATCAGGTAATTGACATTTGCTTTGTTAGACACCAATTCTCAAAAAAAACTCACTCAAAAAACAAAAAAGGCAGGGTTTTTCTGGCCCTCTGCAGTTCGAGCTCCAACCCGGACAAGCCGGAACAAGAAAGAGAAAACAAAATTTACCGTAGGAGTTTAGCCTTTTGAAAAGCGCTAAAGTGTTACAATTTACCGCGAAAGCACGAAGACACGAAATTTTGCTGGAAATCTTTTTTTCGTGCTTTCGTGATAGTGTTTTTTCTTGGTGGCAGCTTGTCCGGGTTAGAAAATGGCGTGGTTGTCTTCTTGTTTTCTGCCAGAAAGAGCACGAATTACACAACCGCGGGACTAAAATGAAGCGGAGATGTTAAACAGCAGGGAACCGTCTTTGTGTTTGGGGCCGCCAACGATAATGCTGCCGTGATTGAGGAGCTGGATCACGGTTTCAAAGATCACTCTCCTTTTTTTCAGGATCACAAGTCGCAGCTCTACTCTGTTTCCCGTAACACCCATAGGCGTGATCTTCAAAATCCTGTTTCCTGGAAGCGAAACCACACCGGTCTCACTCATACGGACATTTATACGGTCTTGGCTGAGGAGTCGGTATGAGGAGTACCGGAATACGGACTGCAGTTCCTCTATAACGCTGGACAGACGCGGGTCAAAGTATTTGGCCCCGTGAGATGCCAGGACGGTCTTAACGACGACATCTATATTGCGCTCTGCCCGGATTGGAGCTGCCAATACCCCGGTCAGAACAACCAACAGAAGCAACAGATGAAGTTTCTTGAATCGCGTCATCTTCACTCTCCTTTTTTCACGAATCCTTACCCTCTTCCAGATACTGCTTTAGCGACTTCTTTAGCCTCTTGCGAGCATAAAAGAGCCGGGAACTGACTGTCCCCGTCCTTACGCCTAATGTCTTGGCAATCTCATCATAGGAAAGGCCTTCCACCTCCTTGAGTACAAATACAGCCCTTGTCTTTTCCGGTAACTCGTTAAGCCTATCCCAAAATATCTTCTCAAATTCCTTTTTTTCGTAAAGAGCGTCTGGATAATGAGCCTCGGTTCCCGACTTCAGGTCATTACCGGATTGGTCTCTTTCAAGGGGTTGATGATGCCATCTGAACCGCCGTTTCCATCTTTTCTTCCAGTTAAGGCACAGGTTGACCGTAATACGATGGAGCCAGGTCGAAAGCCTTGATTCCTCTCTAAAGCCATGGATGTTCTGGTATACCTTTAGGAAAACTTCCTGGACTATATCCAAGCTCTCTTCTCTATCTAAGGTGATACCATAGGCGATGCTGAAGACTCTGGTCTCATATCGCCTGACGAGAACACGAAATGCCTCCTCCTGCCGTTGCTTGAGAAGAGAAACAAGTGTGCTCTCATCCCCAAAATGTTTATCTACCTCGTCAGACACCAGTTATTCAGAAAAAAATCATGTCTAGCTGCTACCAGTGCTTCCCCGGAACCAAACGGCTCTCTCACGAGTTTAGTTGTATATCGCAAATTCGTGGGCTTTTCAATCGGCAACTACGGCGACAGATATGACGGTGATTGACCTTTTCCCGCGTTTTGGTTATATCTGGCTCCACCAGATGTGCAGAATAGGTGAGTTATATGATGTCACAACTTTCTCAAAGCGGTGTAACGTGTAGCTACAATCTTGTACCTCCTGAAGAGATTTTTGGCCGGATTTCAAGGCTTCAGAAAGGACTGGATGGGGCTTCCTTTAGCGGTGCCGTCATCGTTGATGGCATAAATATATTCTATTATACTGGCACGTTACAAAAAGGCGTCCTCTTTGTTCCGGCTGAGGGAGAGGCGATCTTTTTCATACGACGGAGCTTTGAGCGGGCAGAAAAAGAAACCCCTCTCAGGACTCTGGTTCGTCTCAAGAGCTTTGCAGAGATCCCGGAAGGGCTGAAGGCGCACGGTCACCATGTAGCTCGGCTCGGACTGGATGAGGCCACTGTTCCGGTTTCCATGTTCAAAAAGCTCTCAGGGGCCTTTCATGAGAGTGTGTTTGAAGATATCAGTTTGATGCTGGCCATGATTCGTTCTATCAAGTCGGATTACGAAGTAGGCCTGATTCGAGAAGCCGGAAAGAGGCATAAGGCCATCTACGACGAGATACCGGACATGATTCAAGAGGGGATCACGGAATGGGAACTTGGATCAGCTATCCACGCTGAGATGCTCAAGCTCGGCTATACAGGGATTGGGAGGCTTGCGGCTTTTAACAGCGAGTTCTTTGCCGGTGTAATCAGTTTCGGGGAGTCCGGCAATTATCCTACGGCTTCAGTGGGTCCCGGGGGGCTGGTAGGGCTCTCGCCT
>DAOUWN010000005.1 GCA_030667105.1 Deltaproteobacteria bacterium | reverse complement strand
TCGTCATTCTTAATCCTTAATCGGAAAACAGAGTGTTGGAGTAAACGCTCCGACGTTCAGGCCGTTGCACCGCCTGCCTGAATCGCTGCAAAGATCTGCTGACCGCGGAAATGCTGCATATCGATAGCCTGTTCCGGGCAACCTGCGGCGCAGATCCCGCAACCCTTACATACTGCAGAGATATTTTCAGCCCTGTACCCTGTCCCCTCTATCTTGACAAGGCGTATGCCGGCAAAAGAGCACGACGCTTCACACAGACCGCACCCAATGCACTTTTCTTGGTCAACGACAGATACAATAGGCTCTATCTCCACGTATTTTTGCGACAGGACGGTAGCAGCCCGTGCCGCGGCCGCCTGTGCCTGGGCGATACTTTCATCAATCGGTTTGGGGTAATGGGCCAAGCCGCAGACAAAAACACCATCTGTGGAAAAGTCCACTGGCCGCAGCTTCATATGGGCCTCCAGGAAGAAATTGTCCTGGCTGAGGGGCACCTTGAACATCTGGGCCAATTCCTCAATCCCACGGGTATAGATGGCTGTGGCGAGGGTGATAAAGTCAGGCCTGAGGGTGACAGGCCGCCCGAGCACGTGATCGATCACCGTGACCTCGAGAGCGCCTCCCTTGGTCTCTTTGACGACAGGTTTATTCTCCAGGTCGTAGCGGATAAAGATCACACCTAGCGCTCGTGCTTTTTTATACAGATCCTCACGTTCCCCGTAGGTTCTCATGTCCCGGTAAAGGATGTAGACATCCATGTCAGGGTTGCGTTCCTTCAGTTCCACCGCCTTCTGAACCGAGAAAGTGCAACAAATCTTGCTGCAGTGAGGACGCTCAGGTTCGCGGGAGCCCACACACTGGATAAAGACCGCACTGCCGGCGTTCTTGACCAGATCAGTCTCCCAGGCCTTATCAAGCTCGTGCCATCGGAAGACCCGGTCATTCTTGCCGTAAAGGTATTCATCCGGCTTGATGGAATGGGCACCGGTCGCCAGGATTGCCGCGCCGTGCTCCACTTCCAGGACGTCCCCTCCACCATTTGAAGCGAGACTTGTCTTGAAGTTGCCGACAAAACCGGAAACCTCCTTCACCTTGGCGCTAAGGTGCACTTCAACGTTCTCGTGCGCGGTTACGTCATCGATAAGTTTGCTTACAAACTCCGGTATACTTTCGCCCTTCCACGTCTTGTTCAACTTCAGGGCGTGGCCACCCAGGTGTTCTTTCTCCTCAATAATGTGCACCTTGAATCCCTGCTCGGCCAGATTGAGGCAGCAGACCATCCCTGCCACCCCACCGCCCACGACCAAAGCTACCGGGGTAACCGGCGCTGAGGGCATGGAGAGCGGCTCGATGAGTGAGGCCCGAGAGACTGCCATCCGGACCAAATCCTTCGCTTTTACGGTGGCAGCATCAGGATCATTGGCATGCACCCAGGAGCACTGGTCGCGGATATTTGCCTGCTCGAAAAGGTACTTATTCAGGCCGCTGTTGCGCAAGGTTTCCTGAAAGAGCGGCTCATGGGTGCGCGGCGAGCAGGAGGCCACAACCACCCGGTTGAGGTCCTGCTCCTTGATCACTCCAACCAGTTGCTCTATGGCATCCTGGGAACAGGAAAAAAGGTTTTCCTGGACATAAACGACATTCGGTAGTGTTTTGGCATATTCGGCCACTTCAGGCACCCGCACCACGCCGCCTATGTTCACCCCGCAGTTGCAAACAAAAACACCGATGCGGGGTGACTCCGCGCTGATATCCCGCTCTTCGGGGAAAGTCTTTTCTTTGACCAGGCTGGGACGCGCCTCAGCAAGCCTGCTGGCTGCCGCTCCGGCAGCAGCCGACGCCTCCATTACCGAATATGGAATATCTTTGGGACCCTGCAAGGCTCCGCAGGCATAGATCCCCGGAGAAGACGTATTCACAGGAGCAAAGCTGCCGGTACGGGCAAATTTGTAATGATCAAGCTCGATCCCGAGCCTCTCTGCCAGCTCTTCTATACCAGCGGAATGCTCAAGGCCGACAGAGAGGACCACCATGTCAAACTCTTCCTTTTCGGCTCTGCCATCTTCGGTCACGTAGCGAAGTTGCAGGTTATTAGAACCGAGCACCGGGTCAATGCTGTGCACGCGGCAGCGCACAAACCGCACGCCACTTTCTTGAGCGCGGTTATAATACTGCTCGAATTCTTTCCCATAAGTGCGCATATCCATGAAGAAAATCGCGCAGTCCAGCGGGGCCTTGCTGTGCTCCTTGGCAATGACCGCCTCCTTGATGGCGTACATGCAGCAGACGCCTGAACAGTAACCATTATCACACGGGTTGATGTCCCGTGAGCCCACGCACTGGAGCCAGGCAATCTTCTTCGGTTCTCCCTCGTCCGAAGGGCGTATCAGGTGACCGCCCCAGGGGCCCGAGGCAGAGAGGATCCGCTCAAACTCCATGGATGTCACAACGTTTGGGTGATCGGCATAATGATAGGTGTCATAGACGGTGGGGTCAAAGGGCTTAAACCCAGTTGCCACAACGATGGCGCCCACATCGATTTCAACCTCTTCGTCCTCTTGAGCGTGGTTTATAGCGCCGGTGGGACAAAGATCAGCGCAGATCTTGCACCCGTCGTTGATAAAATGGGCGCACTTGGACCTGTCAATAGCCGGTATGTTGGGTATGGCCTGTGGATAAGGGATATAGATCGGCTTTCGGCCTACCAACCCTTCGTTAAACTCAGACGGTATCCGGTGCACCTCTTTATCGGTAATTTCCGACAGCTTGATATGGCCGGTGGGACAGAGGGACTCGCAGGCACCGCATGTAGCGCATACATCCGAGAAAACCTTAAACGGCGCGGCCACCTCCATTTCAGTGCCGCGGCCGGAAAAATCTATGGCACGGATACCCATCCGCTCGCATACCCGGACGCATAGCCCACAAAGGATGCAGTCATCATCTTCAAGCTTGAACCTGGGGGCCTCGACACCAAATTCGGCGGCAAGTTTTTTGACAAAGTCGTTATTGGGGCATCGGGCCAGCAGTAACTCCACAATCATTTTCCTGTGGCGGATGATCTCCTTGGAGTCGGTCGTGACCTCCATCCCCTCCCACACAGGGTAGTTGCATGAAGTGACAAATCGCGTCCTCCGCCCGTCAAAGACCTCCACCGTACAGAGACGGCACAAACCTGCCGGCTCTAAAGCCTTGTGGTTGCAAATGGTGGGGATCCTAATGTTATTGCTCTCAGCTACCTGGAGGATGGTCGATCCCTCCTCTGCTTGGACCTGCTTGTCATTCAATGTCAAGGTAACCATGTTTCAAACCCTTCTTTGTCTTCAAAATTTATTTAATGGCTATGGCGTCCAGCTTGCACGACTCATAACAGATAGAACACTTTATGCACTTTTCCTGGTCTATTGTATGAAGCTTCTTCTTCTCGCCTGATATAGCCTCCTGGGGGCACCTCAGGAGACAGATGTGGCAACCGTTACACTTCTCCTCGTCTATCTCGTAGTAAAACAGCTCCTTGCACACACCAGCAGGACATTTCTTCTCATAAATATGTGTCTCATACTCATTGCGGAAATATTTTATGGTGGTGAGGACCGGATTGGGAGCAGTCCCCCCCAGAGCACACAGGGAGAGCTTGGAGACCGTACTGGAAAGATACTCCAGCAGCTCAATGTCCCCCTCTTTACCCTTGCCGGCACATATGTCGGTAAGGATTTCGAGAAGCCTCTTGATCCCCTCCCTGCACGGCACACACTGGCCACAGGACTCTTCATGAAGAAACTCCAAGAAATACCTGGCCACATCCACCATGCAGGTGTCCTGGTCCATGACAATCATGCCGCCCGAGCCCATAATGGAACCCAGCTTTGCTAACTGTTCGTAGTCAACGGGCGTGTCGATAAGATCTTCCGGGATGCACCCACCAGACGGCCCCCCGGTCTGAACAGCTTTAAACTTTCGTTTCTTGGGGATGCCCCCCCCGATGTCGTAGACTATCGTCCTGAGGGGAACGCCCATGGGAACCTCCACCAGGCCGGTGTTTCTTACCTTGCCCACCAGGGAGAAGACCTTTGTCCCCTTGCTCTTCTCAGTGCCCAAAGAGGCATACCACCGAGCCCCCTTGTTGATTATTGCCGGCACATTGGCCCACGTCTCCACATTGTTCAGGGTCGAGGGGCTGTCCCGGTAGCCCTTCTCTACAGTGTGGATGTATTTGGCTCTGGGCCGGCCAATCTTTCCCTCCAGGGAGCGCATCAGCGCGGTTGACTCGCCGCAGATAAAGGCGCCGGCTCCCGTGCTAATCTTGATGTTGAAATCAAACCCGCTGCCCAGGATATTGCTGCCCAAAAGGCCGTAAGCTTCGGCCTGCTTGATCGCCTCTACCAGCCTGACCACAGCCAGAGGGTATTCATGGCGAACGTATATGAAACCATCATTTGAACCGATGGCGTATGCGCCTATGATCATCCCTTCCAGAACACTGTGGGGGTCCCCCTCCAGAACACTTCTGTCCATATATGCCCCGGGATCTCCCTCGTCAGCGTTACATATAACGTACCTTTTCTCTCCCTCGGCCTTCCGGCAGACATCCCATTTTATTCCGGTCGGAAAGCCGCCTCCACCCCGCCCCCGCAGCCCGGACTCCTTTATCCGCGCAATGACCTCCTCGGGCTCTGTCTCGTTCAGACAGTGGAAGAGGGACAAATACCCGCCTCTGCCTATGTATTCTTCGATGTTATCCGGGTTAATATAACCGCAGTTCCTGAGGGCAATCTTGAGCTGTTTGCTGAAAAAAGGAATTTCTTCCAGGAAGGGTATTCCGTTGAGGGGACCCGCACCTCGTAAGGGATTCTCGATGTCGTCCTCCAGGATGGAGCGCGGATCCTTCATCTGCCCCAGAATCGATTTTTTCGGGTACTCCCCCTTCCGGTACGCCTCTACAACCTCCTGGATTTTGTCCTGGGTAACGCGCCGGTAAACAATACGAGGCTTGCCGGGGGCCAGGATGTCCACGAGCGGTTCCTGCTCGCAGAATCCCATACAGCCGGTTTTGGCAACCAATACGTTCTCGTCTTTTTCAAATATCTCGAGAGCCTTATTGTAAGTATCCTGGGCACCGGTAGCTATGCCGCAGGTAGCCATCCCAATATTTATTTTTAGGACGGGAGGGGAATAGAGAGAATCATGCACCTTCGCCCTTATCTTCTCTAAATCGTCTTTCGATCTTATTTTCATGGGCTTACAGTTCCCTTATCTTTGCAGAATCGATCGTCCTGATGTTCTACGCATACTCTTGCAACGCCTTAAGAATCTTTACTGAGTTTGTACGACTGTATACTTTTTCGTCAACCTTAGCCACGGGGCCTATACTACAGCACCCTATGCAACGAACCGTTTCGAACGTGAAACGCATATCCTCCGTAGTCTTGCCAGGCTTTATCCCTAGGTGGGCCTCAAGTCGCTCCTTAATGTTCTGCCCGCCCCGGACGTGACACGCTGTACCAAGACAGATAGAAATTAGATGCCTCCCCCGGGGCTCAAGGCTAAACATACTGTAAAAAGTGGCGATTCCGTATATCTGACTTAGGGGAATATCAAGCCTTGTGGAAACGTAATTCAGGACAGGCTGAGGGAGGTAATTGTACTCTTTATTGAGGGCCTGAAGGATCATTATGATATTTTCTTTGTCGCCATTAAAGCTTGTAAACATCAGATCATCTATCGCCCTGAAATCCACCTCTGTAGGTCCTGGCTGGGCTTTCGTCTCTCTAACAGCTGCAACTTCAGCCATCGTACCACCTCCCAGTTAGTTTTGCCGCGTTACCCCGCTTCTCTATTTCCCAACAGCCTCTTTCGGATATGGCTGATTCGTTACCGGACAAACCGCAAGGCACGTGCCGCAACCCGTGCATAGGTCCGGATCAATGCTGCGGGCCCTCTTTTTCACCTTGACTTTAAACTTGCCCGGTTCGCCCTCAACACTCACTACGTCTGCGTACGTGATCAGATTGATGTTAATGTGCCGGCCGACCTCGACCAGCTTTGGGGAGATGATTCACATGGTACAGTCGTTGGTGGGGAAGGTCTTGTCGAGCTGGGCCATGCCGCCGCCGATAGCGGGGCCTTTTTCCAGAAGATGAACATAATAGCCTGAATTGGCCAGATCCAGGGCAGCCTGCATTCCGGCGATGCCGCCGCCTACTACCAAAACCGAACCTACAGCATTTTTCATGTTTTCTCCTGCGTCTGGTCTTGTTGGGAGGCGAGTAGCCCTTACAGCTTCAGCAATGTGGCCAACCGCATGCCTTACTCCCAAGTGATCGTGGAATAATGGATTGGAATTATTTAGTTACACATTGTGGAACTTCAGTATCTTGGGAGACATATGTCCTCTTATGCCCTCATTACTAGCTGAAGTGGCAATGCCTATAGCATTAGAGGTTCAGACTTGTCAAGAAAAATTGTCGAACGACGAACAATTCGAGGCAAGGTCAAAAAGGTCCGTACAGTCTGGTTTTCCTTCAAGGGCCAATTACCTAACATCTACTGATAGCATAACCCATGGGCCTACTTTTTCCTTGACACTGCCCATGATACTTGCTAAGGGCTTGTCGACCTTAAAGCACGTTTAACATGTACGGAAAATCGGCTTCTTAACAATCCTAGCCGAGCGAAAGGAACGTGATACAACATGACCTCAAAGAACGAACAATCGTTGGCATTTGCCCTCGCAGCAATCTTGCTCGTCGTAGGAGTTGTCTGCTATGCCGCCTTCCCGCAGGAAAGCCCTGAGGAACCTGTAAGGATCATGTTCCAGAGCAATGCAGGAAAAATTCTGTATGATCACAAGACTCATACGGCTGACGAAGGTTACGGTGTTGCCTGTGATGATTGCCATCATGAGGAGCAGGAAGGCGGGTCCATGTCGTGTAGCGGTGAGGACTGTCATGGCCCGGAGAGCGAACCAACAAGGGGTGATGCCCTGCACACCAATTGTAAGGGCTGCCACGAAGAGAGTGGGGCCGGGCCGGTTGAGTGTGCGGCATGTCATGTCATGTAGCGAGCGCTGACAGGATTCTAAGACAAAGGATCGGGTTATGATAAAAAGATCATTCTTTGGTGTGGCAAAACCGGTGCTCAAATACAACTTGGTGCCAGATGCGGTTAAAGATCTTCCGGTCCCCGATAGGGTGACCCTGATGTTGAAGAAGTCGCCCAACGGTGGACCCGTGGGCACGTTCAAGGTCGGCGATTCTGTGAAAACCGGCCAGGTTCTTTCGGCTGCTTCAGACAGTGTCGAGTATGTCATCTCGTCAGTGACAGGCACCATATGGGCAATTGCTTCTCACATAGGGACCTTCGGGCAGGAGTATACGGCCATCACCATTGATGCCAGTAGGCAAGACGACTGGGACGATGGATTCAAGAATGAGCCGAGTCTTGATATGGCCCTGAAGTTCTTTGAATACGCACCGGGCAATCCTTCTTTCAAGGCCTTTGCCAATCCGGAAAAAACCATACGGACCGTCGTGATAAACGGGATGGATCAGGATTTATTCCTAACAGTCAACCAATGTGCAGTGCAAAACGAAGCCGATGCTATCAGAAGTGGCGTTCAAGCTTTGAAAAAGATCTCTGGCGCAGACCGCATCCTCATCACAGTGCCTGAGAAATTCGTTCAACAAGCCAATACTACAGGCGCAGAAGTAAAGACAGTTAGCGCCACCTACCCTTCCGGCCTGCCTCAAATGATTATGAAAGATGTGGTGGGTCAAGTGGTCCTGGCCGGCGACAACCCGGAAGATGCAGGAACTGTTTTCCTGAGCGCGGAAGCGGTTGCAGCATTGGGGTCTGCTATGGACACCGGCAAACTCCGTGTGACCAAGATGGTTACGGTTGTGGGAAAGGACGGCAGCACCACCAATGTTAGAGTGAGAATAGGGACTTCTGTGGGGGACGTGATTGAAGCCTGCAATATCACAATCAAGGATCGGGATCGCCTCATCCTTGGCGGTCCCATGAGAGGAGTGTCCACCTATTCCCCAGACCTCCCGGTGGAACCCCAAACAGACGGCATCGTCGTGCAGGATCAAGTCTACAGTGCTCTGTTAACAGACTGTCCGTGTGTTAACTGTGGAGAATGCGTGAGGATCTGTCCGGTCAAGATTCCGATCAACATGCTCATACGGTACTTGGAAGCCAGTCTCCATGAAGATGCCAGAGACATGTATGATTTAGAGTGCTGTATTGAATGTGGATTGTGCTCTTATGTGTGTGAAACGAGAATCCCAATCTTCCACTACATCAAGATGGGGAAACACGAACTTCGAGCAATGGAGGCTGCGGAGACATAAGATGAATAGCAATACAAAAGGAAAGAAGACGTTTGTCGTTGCCCACGCTCCTTTCTGGCACGACGGCAAAACAATATCGAAAAAGCATCGTCATATTATGCTTGCCGCGCTCCCCGCGGTGTTGATGGGGATTAGCCAATATGGCTCCCCGGCTCTCGCGGTGATTACCTTTTCCGTAGCATGTGCCATGGTCTGGGAGCTGATCATGAATCTTATCACGAGAAAACGCATTGCTCTCAGCGACGGCAGCGCTGCATTGACCGGGCTTCTGTTTGGCATGATTCTGCCAGCTACTGCCCCTTGGTGGCTAGTCCTTTTAGGGACCTTTGTTGCCATCGTGATAGGCAAGCAAATATTCGGCGGTCTGGGGCTCAATCCCATGAATCCTGCGCTCCTTGCCTTGGCCATGCTCGTTATTTCATTCAAGGGGATCTTTGATTTCAACGAAGCCCTTGTCAATTATGATCTCGGTTTTGCCATGACGTATCCGCTGGCGCAGGCAAAGATGATCATTTCATCCAAGGGCGTTGTAGGGATGGACACACTGGATAGTTTCAGCCTCGGCAACCTTCTTATGTGTAAACAGGCTGGGGCTGTCGGATCTACCTTCGGCCTTGGACTGATCATCGGAGGCGTCTACTTGATGTTGAGAGGATATGTCCGATGGGAGATCTCTCTGTCCTTTTTGGCCGGTGTGTTTATTACGGCTCTATTTTTCAACTTGGCTGATTCGGCAAAATATGCTGGGCCTTTTTTCCATCTCTTTACAGGCTATACCCTCATCGGAGCCTTTTTTCTCCTTCCTGAAGATTCTTCATCTCCCGTGAACTTCCTCCCCATGTTACTTTTTGGGATCCTGGCGGGAGTGATGACTGTGCTTGTGAGAAATGTCGGGGCCTATGTAGACGGTATCCCTTTTTCTATCTTATTGTTGAATCTTGCCAATCCACTTCTAGATAAGATCAGACCCAAAGCGATTGGAAAGGTGGTTGAAAATGCGTGATATCATTAGAATGATCGTGGTTCTTGCCAGTCTCGCTGCTGTTTCCGGGGGGGGACTGGCCTTAGTCAAATCCGTGACTGCGGCGCAAATCGAATACCAGCAGCTAAAGTTTGTCAAAGGCCCTGCCATCAAAGAAATGCTAGAAGGGTGTAGCAATGATCCGCTCATAGACCGCTTTAAGCTCAAAGATGGTGAGGTGGAGAGGAGCTTTTATGTGGGGGTATTCGATGGCAAGGCCAATGCCGTGGCCTTTGAGACCTCCGGCAAAGGTTTTGCGGGAGACATTGGCGTCATGGTAGGTGTTAAGATTGAGACGGATGAACTCCTGGGTATAGGTGTCACCACCCACGCTGAGACCCCGGGCCTGGGCTCCAGGGCCAAGGATGATCCGTCCTTCGGCGCGCAGTTTAAAGGTTTGTCTATTAAAGAGCCTGTCAAGATCAAGACGGACGGCGGACAAATAGATGCAGTATCAGGGGCTACCATAACATCAAGGGGTGTGTGCCAGGGTGTTACAGATAGCTCAGGATTCTATAGCAGACTGAAGCCACAAATCATAGAGCAAGCCAAGGCCTTCGCCAGATAGGGAGAAGAATAATGGCCAAAACGATTGTTCAAGAATTTACCAAGGGGTTATGGGAGGAAGTTCCACCGTTTAGACTTGTCCTCGGGCTGTGTCCGGTGTTGGCGGTCACCAAAACGGTGGCAAATGGCGTCGGGATGGGGATTGCAGCCACTTTTGTGCTCGTGTGTTCGAATATCCTGGTCTCTATGCTTCGAAAGATCATTCCGAGCAAGGTAAGAGTGCCCTGTTTCATCATCATTATCGCGACTTTTGTGGTGATAACAGAACTCGTTATGCAGGCAGTCGCCTATCCGCTTTTTCTCCAGCTCGGCATCTTTATCCCCTTGATCGTGGTGAACTGTATCATACTTGGCCGGGCCGAGGCCTTTGCCTCCAAGAATAGCGTGGTAGCATCGACAGCGGACGGGCTGGGTATGGGCATCGGATTTACCATTTCCTTGGGCGGCTTGGCCGCTGTTCGTGAAGTTTTTGGGAGTGGCACCTTCTCTATCCCATTCACAGAGGCTGTCATTGAAGTATTCGGGCCTTCTTTTCAGCCCTTTACGTTTATGGTGGAAGCCCCAGGTGCGTTTGTCTGCCTGGGTCTGCTCCTTGCTATCATGAACCTGCTTGAAAAATAGTAGAAGTGTATGAAGGAGAGTTCTGATGGGTGACTACATCTTGCTTGCCGTAAGCGCTATTCTGGTTAATAACATCTTGCTAATCCAATACCTTGGGAACTGCCCATTTCTGGGCACGTCCAAAAGCATGGACAACGCTACGGGTATGGCTATGGCCGTGGTCTTTGTCCTTGCCATGGCAGGTATTGTGACCTGGATTTTTGAGGCGGTTTTCTTAGAACCGTTGGGCCTTGAATACATGAGGACCATCGTATTCATCGTCGTGATCGCAGCGCTGGTTCAGTTTGTGGAGATCTTCCTTAAGAAGAGCATCCCGGCCCTTTACGCTGGCCTGGGTATTTTCCTTCCACTGATTACGACCAACTGTGCAGTCATGGGTGTGTGTTTGATCAATATTAAAGAGGAGTACGGCTTTCTGGAGATGCTCGTTTCCTCCCTGGCCTATCCGGCGGGTTTTGGCCTTGCCCTGATTCTGTTTGCCGGGCTACGGGAGCGAATCGTGGTAGGACGAGTGACTGCCAGAAGAGAAACAGGCCTAACGTTGATGGAAAAAAGACTCCGGGAGCGTTTTACGATAGGACGAGTGGCCGGGCCTTTGCAGGACATTGCTATTGCTTTGGTTACGGCTGGGTTTATGTCTCTTTCCTTTCTAGGTTTCAAG
This sequence comes from Deltaproteobacteria bacterium, assembly GCA_030667105.1. Next base: position 5,196 of record DAOUWN010000005.1, on the reverse strand, counting down.
GGGATGATTTAGAGGAATTGAGAGATTGAGGAATTGAGGAATTAAGAGATTCAGATAGGATGCATACCTTCTATTCCTAAATTCCTAAATTCCCAAATTCGGAATTCCTTAATTCCGGTTTATCCGGATTAGGAGGTAAGATAATGCTAGAAGCCTTACTTCTCATGATGGGTTTGGGAGGTGTCGCTGGAACACTGCTGGGGATTGCCTCGAAGATATTTTATGTATGGGAGGACCCGCGCATTGCAGAGGTGGAAAACTGTCTGGCCGGCGCTAACTGCGGCGGATGCGGTTACACAGGATGCGCTGCCTGTGCAGCGGCAATAGTGGCCGGGGTGGCTCCTGTGAATGCCTGTATCATAGGGGGAGCTACCTGTGCGGCGAAAGCGGCTGCCGTAATGGGCTTGGAGGCTGGCGCGGCAGAGGTGTTGACATCGCAAAACACCTGTACTGGTGGCCATCGGGCCTCAGAGAAATTTTACTATATGGGTGTTAGCGATTGCCGGGCAGCCGCCCTGCTTTATGCCGGATCCAAAGAATGCGCGGTAGGTTGCCTAGGCTACGGAAGCTGTGTAAAATCCTGCCAGTTTGGCGCCCTTTCCATAGACCCCAAGGGTGAGAATATTCCGATTGTTGACACAGAAAAATGCGTGGGTTGCGGGGCCTGCGAAAAGGCCTGTCCCAAGGGAATCATGCGGGTCACGAAGCCTTCTGACCGGATTCTCCATATGAACCTTGTTGACGATCGTCTGGCTCCGTGCCGTCAGACCTGCCCTGCGGAAATCAATATCCCGAAGTACATCCATCACATCAAGAACAAGGAGTACGACCAGGCCTATCTTACTATTATGGAACGTAATCCAATGCCTCTTTCTACAGGTCGAGTTTGTCCTCATCCTTGCGAAGACGCCTGTCGCAGGGCCCTGGCCGATGATCCGGTTTCCATAAACCAATTGAAGCGTTTCTGTTCTGACTGGGTTTTTGATAATGCTGCACAGGTGACGATCCCGGTCGCCCCGGATACGGGATACAAGGTGGCCATTGTAGGCGGGGGCCCGAGCGGTCTGACTGCGGCTTACTTTTTGAGGCGTCTCGGCCACCAGGTAAAGATTTTTGAATGGCTGCCCGAATTGGGAGGCATGATCTATTACGGCATTCCCGAATATCGCCTTCCCAAGGCGATCCTTGGGGCAGATGTTAAACGGATTCTGGATCTTGGCGTTGAAGTCAAAACCGATGTGAAGTTTGGTGTTGACTTTGATCTGGAGTCCCTTGTCGGTGGCGGGTTTGATGCCGTGCTCATGACCATTGGGGCCATGAATCATGCCTCTGCCAGGATCCCTGATGAGGACAAGGTCAAAGGGGTAATTCCGGCAACCACCTATCTGCGAAGACAAGGCCTGGGAGATCCGATGTCCATAGGAAAAAAGGTTGGCGTCATCGGCGGGGGCAATGTAGCCATGGATTGTCTGCGCTCCAGTATTCGCCTGGGGGCCGAGAAGGTCTACTGCCTCTACCGGCGGACCATCAAGGAGATGCCCGCAAACTACGTGGAAATAGAGGCCTGTGAACACGAGGGGATAGAGTTCGTGACGCTGTGCAGCCCGACGAAATTCATGACTGACGACGAGGGGAATCTGACGGGTATAGAATACCTGAAAAATGAGCTGGGAGAACCCGATGCCAGCGGTCGACGAAGCCCTGTTCCCGTCAAAGGCTCCGAGACAGTGATAGAGATTGACAACTTCATCCTGGCGATCGGTCAGACGACCGATTCTGCCTTTGCGGACGAAGAAGGGAGGGCAGTATCAAGGCTTGAAACCAAGTGGGGCGCGATCATGAATGATCCCGATACCCATCAGACAGCCATCCCTTACGTATTTACAAGTGGCGACTGTGCGGGACCGCCCGGGCTTTTGGTTGCGGCCATTGGGGCCGGTAGGCGAGCTGCAAGAGGTATTCACAAATATCTCATGGGAGAAGACATGGCAATGCCTGAAAACAGGCTTCGGGTAGATCCCAGACGCATGAGTGGTCACATACCCGGCACCATGTTTGAGAGTATCGAAGGCATCGAGAAAAAGGGCCGCATAGAACAGCCCGAGCTTGAGCCAGGCACTTACGAAAGACAGCATACCTATGCCGAAGTGGATTTGACGGTTACGGAAGAAGAAGCGTTGAATGAAGCTAATCGCTGCATGCACTGTTGTCTTACCTGCTATGACAGGGATGCATAGCAAAAATAGCAAAACATGACAAAAATTAGGCAACCGGATACCTGCAACAAAGTTGGGGGGGGCAGCAATGCCCCCCCCAAACATATTGTGATCCTGGGAGTGGGCAACCTGCTTTTATCTGACGAAGGAGTGGGAGTCCACGTGGCCAACAAGCTTATGGAGATGGATTTGCCTGCCGGCGTGGAAGTGATTGAAGGGGGAACAGACGGTTTCCGACTCATGAACGTGGTAACAGGGGCGGATCGGCTCATAGTGGTTGATGCGGTGAAAGGCGAAAGTCCTCCTGGTTCGATCTACCGGTTTGATATCAACGACGTTCCCTCATCTCCTGATGCGTACAAAACCTCGGTTCACCAGATCGGAATTCTGGAAGTGGTTCACCTGTCAGAACTTGTTGGTCAAACCCCTGAGACCACGGTGATCGGTGTTGAACCCAAGTCCATGGCAATGGGCATGGAGCTGTCTCCCGAGATAAAGGAGAAGATTCCCAGGATTATTGAATTAGTCCTGAAAGAGGTTAAAGCGTCTCTGCCGGAATAACACGAATCCCACACTAATCCACCGACTCTTCACGCCTTGATCTGCCTTCTGCACTTCTCGAAAACTTGCAATCCTCTACATTGTATGCAATTCTTTCGATATGATTACTTATCATAGGCTCTTTCTCGGCTCTCAGTGCGACAACGACTGCACCGTGTGTCCGGTAAGAAATGAGGAGAAGAATCGTAGTTTGACCGAGCTGATCCATGAATTCGATGCTCTGGATGACCCAGAGAATATTGAATTGTGCGGAGGGGAGCCGACTATTTACAAGGACCTTGTTTCCTTGATTTCCTATGCTCGTAGCCGAGGCGCCAGACGTATCAAGCTCGTGACCAACGCACGGAGCCTGGCCGAGTGGGATGTTCTAACGAGTTTGGCGGAGGAGGGTTGTCGTCTATTTGAAGTAAAGATAAACGGTTCCAGGCCTGAAACACACGAGGCGGTTACGGGTGTGAGAGGCAGTTTTGACCAAACCCTCCAGGGACTCCAGAATGCGAGCACGCTGTCGAGATCAGAGGAGTATGGGAATTCTATTTATGTGGGAGCCCGTGTGGCAGTCAGCCGGGCAAACCTTGAGGACCTGACTTCCATTGTGAGCTTGCTCATATCCTTTGGGGTTGATCGCATCGTCTTAGCCCGAAGAGGTTCTGATTTTTTGCTGGGTGAGGCAGCCCCTGTTATTGCCAATGCCATGAAAGTGGCCACGCTTAATCGAACCTGGTCTGTGTGCGAGGGCTTTCCGCCCTGCTTGATGAAGGCAAGTGAAATGCATGTTGCCGAATTGATTCAGCCTGCCTTCCAGGAAGGAGAGAGACCGAAAGGGTGCCGTGGTTGCGCATACAAAGATATTTGCAGCGGACCGCCTGAAGATTATGTTCACGAAAAGGGCTCGCGAGAATTCCGGGCCGTTTCCTCATCGCCTTACTTGGAAGATTTGAGGCACCTACTCAATACAGGATCACTGTATGCCGAACAGTAAGAGTCGAATCCTCCTTATTTCTTTTAACGCAGCCGGCCACGATTCTCTGGCCCTGGGATACATCAAGGCGTTTGCCCTGAAAGACACCACGGTTTCCCGCAGGACACAAATCGAAATCTTGAGCTTCAGCAATGAAGAGGGCGATGTCCGCCAGGCACTCTATTACATCACAGAGTACAAACCCCATCTCCTCGGCCTTTCTTGCTATTGCTGGAGTATGGGAAAAATCCTGGAACTGGCCCGATCCGTCAAACAGATTATGCCCGATGTACCCATCGTTGTGGGTGGCCCGGAGGTCGGCCCTGTTGCCGATCAGTACCTTGAAGAGAATCAGGCCTTGGATGTGGGGGTCCATGACGAAGGTGAAGCGGTCTTCCTGGACCTGATCAAGTACTACTTTGCGAGGAAGGGCCGCCTGGAAGATATCACCGGCATCTCATTCCGCAGGGGCCAGGAGGTCGTGAGAAACAAGGACCGCCCACCCATTAAAGACCTGGATGAGATCCCTTCTCCATATCTTACGGGGGTATTGACTCCGCGAGACGGTGTGACCTATTTGCAGTCCTTTCGGGGATGTCCGTTTCGGTGCGGTTTTTGTTATGAGGGCGGACGCCACAAAGGGCTTCGCTTTTTTTCTTACGAGCGCGTGAAGGCCGAGATCGAGCTTGTCATGGGAGATCCCGGCATAAGAAGCTTCCATTTTGTTGATTCGGTCTTTAACCTGAATCCCAAGCATCTGCGAAAGATCACCAGCATTCTTCGTGACGCCAACAGATACGATACCCGGCTAAGGACAATCGAGGTCTTTACGGAACAAGTAGACGAGGAAACAGTCAGCTATCTGGTTCAGGCCGGTGTACAGAGCGTTGAAACAGGCCCCCAGACGGCCATCCCGGAAACACAAAAGCGCATTGGCCGTTATTTTGACCCCGAAAAATTTGCCCGCGGCGTACGTCTGATGCAAGAGGCCGGTATTGAAGTCTGGTGTGATTTGATTGTGGGCCTGCCAGGGGATAATTTCTTTCGTTGTGTTGCTTCTGTAGCTTACGCCATGGGTTTGAAGCCTTCACGTATCGTCATGAGTATCCTGCATGTCCTGCCGGGCACCTCGCTCTTTCAAGAACCCGGCCGTTTTGGCCTCGCCTTTGATCCCAACCCCCCTCACTATGTGGTGGGAAATGACACTTTTCCCTTTGAAGAGATCTACCGGGCCGTGCTCTTTTCGTCAAGTGCGACCAGGGAATATGATGCGGCTTTGCCATTGGAAAAATCAGGGTAATGCAGTTACCTTCAAAATTCAAATCAAAATTGAACAATCTCACTTCATCAAATCCCGCCGATATAGTTGACTATTTAGCCGGCTGAGCCTTTCAAAACCCCTTGACCATAAAACCATTCTCAGATAGTTTTCAACACATTTTCCGGCCCCTTCTGATA
>DAOUWN010000184.1 GCA_030667105.1 Deltaproteobacteria bacterium | reverse complement strand
CAAGGCCGACATCGGAGACAACCCGGATTGGACGGCGAATAGACGGGACGGCAGCAAAAAAGCTCGCTGCCTCCTCAAAGGTAAGCTCCAGGACCTCAGAGATGTTTTTCCCTTTGTAGGTGACCGCCAGGGTCTCGTGATTGAAGCGTTGTCCGCTGCAGGTCTCACAGCGAACATAGACATCAGGGAGGAAGCTCATGGCGATTTTCAGACTGCCGTGCCCTTTGCAGGCCTCGCAGCGGCCCCGTCTTACGTTGAATGAAAACCGGCCGGCATCATATCCTCTGGCCCTGGCCTCGGGGGTCATGGCAAAGAGTCTGCGTATTTCAGACAGAAATCCCACATAGGAGGCAGGCACAGAGCGAGGCGTGCGGCCAATGGGACTGTGGTCCACTTCCAGCACCCTGTCCAGGGCTTCCCATCCCTCGATACTCTTGCACCGCCTCGTGCCATGGTGTTGCTTCTGAATCCGGTTGCGCACCTCATAGTACAGGGTCTCTTTAAGAAGCGTGGACTTGCCGGAACCGGAGACCCCCGTCACGCAGATCATCGCACCCAGAGGAAACGCAACGTCGATGCCTTTCAGATTGTGTTGTGTTGCCCCGCGAACTGTGATGCATGGGCGGTTTTTATAAGGCCTAAGACGGGAAGTGATCCGGTGGGGGCGCCCGTCAAAAAAGGCGCCAGTAACGGATGCAGAGACTTTCTTCAGATCTGCCAATTGGCCACGGGCTACGACCTCGCCACCGTCCTGGCCGGCTCCGGGGCCAAGATCGATGAGGCAGTCAGCCTCGCGGATAGTATCCTCATCATGCTCCACGACCAGGATCGAATTGCCCCGTTCTTTGAGTTCTTTGAGAGCATCAAGGAGCATCCTGTGGTCCCTGGCGTGGAGGCCGATAGTAGGTTCATCCAGAATGTAGCAGACACCTGTAAGATTTGATCCAAGTTGGGCTGCCAGCCGGACACGCTGGGCCTCGCCCCCGGACAGGGTCTGACCGCTTCGACTCAGGGCAAGATAGGACAACCCGAGCCGATCGAGCAAGGAAAGGCGCGTCAGGATCTCAGCCAAAATTGGTACGGCTATGGGCGATTTCTGGGGGCCGAAAGAAAACCCTTTGAGGGTGCTATGCATCTGGTCAGCCGGCTGCTGTACCAGGTCCCAGATGGAATGGCCCTCGATTTTTGCGGCCAGGGCTTCAGGCTTTAAGCGACTTCCCTGGCATTGAGGGCACACCTTGTGTTCATCTGAGTCCGGGGTCTCTATTTCACCCAGTCCGTCACACAGAGGGCATGCCCCCTGTTTGCTGTTAAAGGAAAAGAGTCGCGGGTCCAGGGCCTGCAAGCCTATGCCGCAGTCCGGGCAGATGCCCAGCATACTAAACACCTCTTCCTTCCCTTTGGGGTCTAGAACCAAAAGGCTTCCGTCCCCTTCTTCCAGGCCACGGGCCACCAGCGCGCAAATGTCTTCTGTTGGGAGGCGTCCCACCACAAGCTCAATAGTATGCTCATGAAAGCGGCTCAGGGCCATGTTTTTTTTGAGTCTTATCAAGCTGCCGTCGATACGCGCTTGCCTATACCCCTTGAGCATGGCCTGGGCCAACACAGCCTTGTGAAACCCTTTTCGTCCTGCCACCTTGGGGGCCAGGACCATGGCCTGCCTTTTTTCGAACCGATCCCGTATCCGATCCGCGATCTGGTCCGCGGTTCGGGTTGTCAACTTGCGGCCGCAACGTGAGCAGTGCCGGGAACCGAGCTTGCTGTATAAGAGCCTGAGGAAATGATAGATCTCGGTCAGCGTTGCAACAGTCGACCGGCGACCGGCCTGGCTGACGCGCTGCTCAATGGCTACGGTGGGTGGAAGGCCGGTCACGACATCCACATCAGGCCGTTCAAGGACCCTCACATATTGCCTGACATAAGGCGCAAGGCTTTCCAGATAACGGCGTTGACCCTCGGCAAAGAGAATGTCAAAAGCCAGAGTAGATTTGCCCGAGCCGGATACCCCTGTGAGTACCACGAGCTGGTTGCGGGGGATGGAAAGGCTTAAATTCTTCAGGTTGTGTTCTCGGGCGCCTCTTATTGTGATGGCCTTCGAGAGACACTCTGTCGGTTCGGAAACGGTTGATGGGATCGAAGGTAAGGATTTGTCAGGTTTTAACCGGCCCCGGCCGGTTAGATACTCCTTGAGAAACCGGCCGGTATGAGATTGCCAGTTTTTTGCCACTTCTTCCGGTGGGCCTGCCACAACGACCTGGCCGCCCTCATCTCCACCTTCAGGACCCAGATCGATCACCCAGTCTGCTGTCTTGACAACATCCATGTTGTGCTCGATCAGCAGCACCGTGTTGCCTTCAGAGACAAGCCGCTGGAGGGCTGCCAGGAGTTTTTCTATGTCGTCAAAATGGAGTCCGGTCGTGGGTTCGTCAAAGATAAAAAGCCGCAAGCCGTTGTCTCCGGCCTTCAGATATCGAGAGAGCTTAAGACGCTGGGCCTCGCCTCCCGAAAGGGTGTTAATGGGCTGGCCAAGCCGAATGTAACCGAGGCCCACATCGACCATGGGCTCAAGCGCGGCCTTTATTTTGGCTTGGTCATCAAAAAAAGCGAGGGCCTGATCAACGGTCATGGATAGGATGTTGTATATGTTTTGCCCCTTGTAGGTCACTTCCAGGATTTCCTCTTTGAAGCGCTTTCCACCGCAGTCCGGACACGTAATGAAGACATCGGAAAGAAACTGCATCTCCACTTTTTCAAACCCCTCTCCCCGGCATGTTTCGCACCGTCCTCCTGCCACATTAAAAGAAAAATGGCTCAGCCCAAACCCCCTGGCTCGGGCCTCCGATGTGTTGGCCATTACGCGGCGGATGGGATCCATGGCCTTGGTATACGTTAAGGCATTGGCCCTGGGGGTGCGCCCAATGGGCCTTTGGTCCACCAGCACCACATCGACGATCTGTTCCAGGCCTGTGATCGTCTTGTGGCGACCGGGTCTGCCATGGGGGTCCCATTTGACCCATTTGATGGCCTTGTACAGGATCTCTTCTGCCAGGGTCGATTTGCCCGAGCCCGAGACCCCTGTCAAACAGACCAGGAGGCCGAGGGGAATATGAACATCGATGTCCCGCAAATTGTGTTCTCCAGCCTCCTCGATCACCAACCACTGGCCCTCTTTGGGCTTTCGCCGCTTCTTGGGTATGGAGATATGCCGCTCACCCTTAAGGTATTGTCCGGTGAGGGAGCCGTTTACGCTCATAGTGGGGCCAAAATACATCACCTGGCCGCCGTGCTCGCCGTCCCTGGGCCCGAGGTCCAGCATGAAGTCGCTCTGGCTGATGATTTCCGGATCATGTTCAACTACGACCAAGGTGTTTTGCAGATCCCTGAGGCCCTTCATGATGCGGATGAGACGGTGGTTGTCCCGGGGGTGAAGGCCGATGCTCGGCTCATCCAGAATGTAGAGGGTGTTTACCAGGGAAGAGCCGAGGGCTGAAGCCAGAGCAACGCGCTGTACCTCGCCACCGGAAAGGGTGCGGGATTGCCGATCCAGAGTGAGATACCCGAGTCCCACGTCCCGAAGGTATTTGAGCCTGCCGCGGATTTCATCAAGGAGGATCTGGCCGGCTTCATCCCTGGTTGGGACATTGAGTGTGTCAAAGAATCTGCTCGTCTCATCCACGTTCAAGGCATAGACCTGGCCGATGTTCAGCGCACCAAGTCGATACAGCAAGGCCTCTTCCTTGAAACGGGCGCCATTGCAGTCAGGGCAGATTTTGTAGGTCCGGTACCGGGAGAGAAAAACCCTGACGTGCATCTTATAGGTCTTGGATTCAAGCCACTTGAAAAAACCCCGGACCCCATAATAGCTGGGTGTTCCTTCGATAATTGCCGTTTTCTGATCTTGTGTCAGATGATCAAAGGGGATATCCGTGGGTATTTTCTTGCGCCGGCAAAAGGCCATCATGTCGTCATATTCCGTGCGGTGGTCTTCCCAGTCTCCCCATGGCTTAATGGCCCCTTCTTCCAGGGAAAGGGCGTGGTCCGGGATGATGAGGTCCTGATCTATATCAATGATTCGGCCAAATCCCCGACAGGACTCACAGGCCCCAAGCGGGCTGTTAAAAGAAAAGAGGTTCGGTTGGGGGGCGACGTAAGGAATTTTGCAGTCAGCGCATTCAAGGGTGTTGCTGAATGCAAGGCGCTGGTCCGGCTTGATCCACACATCGAGCGTACCCCTTCCAAAACGAAAGGCCTGCTCCAGGGAATCCACAATACGCTTCCGATCCTTGCGTTGCAGCAAAACCCGGTCTGCCACGATGTTAAGCTCTGTTGTATCATCGCTTGCCTCCGAGTCCGTTAGAGGTCTAATCTTGCCGTCTGAAAAGAAACGGTCAAAGCCTATCCGCGCTAGTCTCTTGCGCACTTGATCGGCGCTTGTGCCCTTTGCAGGAGCAGGGAAGGTGATCACGATCTCAGACCTCGCTGCAAGGTTCTTTAGGGCCCTCCATACATGGTCCGGGGTTTCGGGGGCCACAGGCTTGCCGCATTTCTTGCAGTGGAGTTGGCCCAGGCGGGAGTAGAGGAGTTTAACATAGTCCGTGATTTCGGTCATGGTGCCCACAGTGGAGCGGGATGTTCGCACCGGGTCTTTTCTGTCGATGGCAATGGCAGGCGGGATACCCTCAATGCGATCCACCTGGGGCCGGTCCATGCGATCCATGAACTGCCGGGCATAAGGGGAAAAGGTCTCCACATACCGGCGCTGGCCCTCAGCATAGAGCGTATCAAAGGCCAGAGAAGACTTTCCCGAACCGCTCACGCCTGTGACGACGGTGATACGGTTCAGGGGGATTTCCAGATCCAGGTTCTTGAGGTTATTCTGCCTGGCGCCTTTGATAAGGATAGCTTGGTTCTTCACGCGTGGTGGCTCCCTTCTCCAAACTGGCGGAAGGTTACCACGAAAACACGCATCTTCTCAAGGCGAACGGAGCAACTGAGCCAGTTCCGTCCGCAAAACGTTTAGCGGTAGATCGCGATTTTAACGGCCTTCCAGCCCTCGTAACAACTAATCCTCTGGCAAGGCTATTGACTCTGCTTGGTCAGGGATGACATTTGAGATTGCTGATATTGTATCAAGATAAGTTTGTGAGGAAAGTCCGGACTTGAAAGGTAGCCAAGGTTTGTATTTAAAAATCTCTCCTTGAGCTCTTTCAACACTTCAT
>DAOUWN010000076.1 GCA_030667105.1 Deltaproteobacteria bacterium | reverse complement strand
AGGCATCATCCGAGAACTGATCCTGGTTTGGTCCCAAAAAGCCTACGGAGTGGGCGACCACTACAAGGTTTGCATCCTCTTCCTGCAAGGTTTTCGCTGCCATGATGCCGGTTTCACCTGAGGTAGATGCCACAACCACGTCCTTGTAACCCTCATCATGGATCAGTTTGCAAAGGATGTCCATACATGCCTGGGTATTCTGGGAACCCGGCTTTTCAAAATATTCGACCTGGCGTTTCATACGGCCCCCTTATTGAAGGATTTAAGGATTGCGCCTAGACGGCTTGAAAACATCGCAGGAATTGAGGAATTAGAATATGGATGATTCCGGCAACCCGCCTGCCGGCGAGGCAGGTTCCTAAATTTGCAATCCCTTAATCCCGGTTTATCCGCGTTAGAAGTTACGGATTTCAAACGGGCAAACGCATTCTAAGTTCTTTACTTGGGAATGGGCGCGCCGGAGATAAGTGTTTTTAGATCCTGATCCGAAAACTGCAGGCCAACACCCACGAAGACGGATTCCTTGCCCTCGTCGCTTATGAAATTGTCAAAACCACCCGTCAAATACAGGAATTGAAATGGCGTATAATCCATTTTGAACTTTAGGTGGGGGTTTTCGTCCGGATCAAAATCAAAGGCTTCCATGGAGAGCACCAGGCGGTCATCAAACAGATAATAGTCGGCTGCCACTCCACCTGTTGACTCAAAAATCCCCCCTCGCAGTCCCAAGTCATAGTAACGTTTGGCAATCTGAGCAGAGAACTTGAGTTTATCTTTCTCAATCTCTTCCTTGTTCTCAGTAGTGGTAACGCCTCCCTCTGTTGTGGTGGTTACAGTCTCTTTTTTCTTTCCGGCCGGGTCGTCTACGATCTGCAAGAGATAATACTTGTCCTCTTTGGGCTGAATCCGAAGTGAAAGGTATGACTTCATGTCCTCAGCGTCGAATAGATATTCTCCCCTGTAGTCTACATAAGTTTGGAATCTTTCTTCTTTTTGGAGATACTCGTTGATGCTGCTCAAGGTCGTATTAAGGTTATCCACGGTCTCTTCATCCTTGACCAATCTCCCAATGGTCCCCTCACCCCGGTCGATCTTCTCAGCAATGTCCCTCAGGGCAACCAGGGTCTGATTCATGGTCTCGACCGTCTCTTCATCATGGATGAGTTTTCCGATGGTACCCTCACCACAGTTGATCTTTTCCGTGATTTGGTTGAAGGCAATGATGGTTTCTCGCAACTGACCGGAAGCCTCCCTGAAGTTAGCCACAATCTCTCTTAAAGCCTCCTTGTTCGTACCACTTATCTCTCTAAGGTCTTTGGAAAAAAAGGAGAAATTGTCCAGTGTCCGGTTGATATTCTCCTGGTTCCTTTTCACCGTTTCATTGAGAGTCTGGGCCAGCTCCTGGAGGTTATCGATGATAATCTTAAGAGATGCCTTGCCGTCCTCTCCTCCCAGAACTCCCGAGAAGGTGCCAGTAAACTCCTTAATATCCTTTCCGATAGAGCCAAGTTGCTGCAGCAGCGTATCGATATTGGTGGCAGACACGGTTTGCCGGATGCGTCCGCCACGCTTGATAGGGGGCGCTTGTGGCAACCCCAAGACTAGTTCGACATATTTGTCTCCGAGCACACCTTTTGTGCGAATGAGGGCTTCCACGTCTTCGCCTATCTCGACGTCAGGATCTAGTTGAAGTATGACTTTTGCCTTGCCGGCCTCCAGGATGATGTCTTTGACCCGCCCAACTTCCACACCGGCGACCTGCACAGGCACTCCCTTGACAAGGCCTTCAGCAGAATCAAAGTAACCATACACTTCGTATCTCTTGTCTGGTCCGTATTGCAGCCTGCCCAGCTTCATGGACATATAGGCCAGGATCAAGATTCCGATGACCACAAAAAACCCCACCTTTGCTTCAACGCTCAGTCTTTTCATGACCTTTCTATGCCTATCCCTATCCTACATATCCAAGACATGATGATTCATAATAGGGCCTTCGGCCTTCCTCTGGATAAACTGTTGCAGGGCCGGGACCTCAGAGGCCTTGACAGCATCGGGCGTGCCACTCACAATGATCTTTCCATGGTAGATCATAGCCACTGCGTCGGCGATCTTGAAGGTGGACTCAATATCATGACTGATAGCCACACACGTGGCCTTTGTATGTTTCTGGGTGTCAACGATCAAACGGTCAATGGCGTCTGCCGTGATGGGGTCAAGGCCTGTGGTGGGCTCATCAAAGAGGATAACCTTGGGATCAAGGGCCATGGCACGCGCCAAACCTACGCGCTTTCGCATGCCACCGCTCAGTTCTGAAGGCATCTTGTGGGCCACATCCCTGAGACCAACCTGAAAAAGCTTCTGCTGGACAATCTCGTCAATCTGGCGCCGCTTTAACCGGGTATGCTCGTTCAGGGGAAAAGCCACGTTTTCTCCTACCGTCATGGAATCAAACAGGGCGGCATCTTGAAAAAGCATCCCGAAATTCTTTCTGATGTCGTTGAGTCTTCGATCATTCAGACGGGTAATGTCCACGCCGTCAACCAGGACCTCCCCTCGATCCGGCCTTATTAGCCCTATTATGTGCTTAAGAAGGACACTCTTTCCGCCTCCGCTCCGGCCGATGACAACCGTGATTTTGCCGGTTTCAATCTCAAGGTCAAGGCCGTCCAGGACCTTTTGCCCATTGAATGACTTGTGAACGTCAACCAGCTTGATCATAGAAAAGCGTTCCGTTCTTACGTGCTTTGTTGGCCTGCCGGCCAGCAGTCAGGAAGTCACTAGAACATGGCTGCTGTCAGGAAGTAATCACTGATAAAGATGGAGACCGAGGCAACCACAACAGCCTGCGTCGTGGCTTTCCCAACGCCCTCGGCGCCACCACTCGTATAGAAACCCTTATAACACCCCACCAAAGACAAGATCAGTCCAAAGCAGGCAGACTTGATCAGGCCATTGAAGATGTCATCGAGTTCTACAATCTCAATCATCTTTGCCACGTAGATGCCTGAATTGATTTCGAGGAGCCCGACACCTACCAGGTAGCCCCCGATGATACCCACGAAATCTGCAATAATGGTCAGAACAGGAAGCATGAGCACGCCGGCAATGATACGAGGCACCACCAGGTATTTGATCGGATTGCATGCCATGGTGTAAAGGGCATCGATCTGCTCAGTGACCCTCATGGTTCCCAGCTCTGCGGCCATGGCAGAACCGGCTCGTCCCGTAACCATAAGGGATGTCAAAACCGGACCAAGCTCGCGCGTCATGCCCAGAGCCACCGTAGAGCCTACAAGGCCCTCGGCGCCAAACAAACGAAACCCGTGATAGGCCTGAAATGCCAGCACGCCGCCCGTAAATGTGCCCATCAGAATCACGACGAGCAAGGAGTCTACCCCCACAAACTCCATTTGCTTGAAGACGGCCCGGATACGCAAGGGAGGCCGCAACATCCAGACAAGGGCTGCCAAGAAAAGGAACATCACTAGCCCAAACTCTTCAATAAATCGGATAAGCCCACGGCCTACGGTTTCAATGAACTTGATCATGATCCCAAGTCGCAGATATTGGCCAAGTTACACACATTTTAAAAGAATAAGGGAGCTTAACCCGAAAGTCAAGCTAATCCTTTATTTTCATTGACACTATCCGTGCCTGCCAGTAAACTTGAACTAAGCTCCAAATCGATTTTCTCTACATGAACACAGTGTTGCTTCCTAATGAGTGAATAAGTAAATGAAGCGTATTCTTACCATTGCAGGCTCAGATTCGGGCGGAGGGGCCGGCATTCAGGCCGACCTGAAAACCATCACGCTCCTTGGAGGCTTTGGCATGAGCGTGTTGACTGCCCTGACAGCACAAAACACTCAAGAAGTGACGGCCATCCACGCACCGCCGCCAGCATTCATCAAGGAGCAACTCGATGCGGTTCTTTCAGATATTGGCACAGATGCCGCAAAAACAGGTATGCTCTATGATGCTCCGACTATTGAAGTCGTCGCAGAAAGGCTTTCGGCTTATGGTATCGAAAAGATCGTTGTCGATCCAGTCATGGTGGCAAAGGGAGGAGACCTCTTACTCGTCGAGGAAGCCAGAGAGACTCTAGTGAGGCGCCTCATACCAATGGCCCTGGTGATTACTCCTAACATCCAGGAGGCTGAAGTCCTTTCAGAAATGTCGATCAGTACTGAAAAAGACATTCACGAGGCTGCGCGGGTCATCCATTCAATGGGAGCCAGGCATGTTTTGATCAAAGGGGGGCACCTGCAAGGACCTGCCAAAGATATTCTGTACGACGGCAACAACTTTTGGGAATTCTCAAGAAAGCGTATTCGCACACCTCACACCCATGGCACGGGATGCGCTTACTCAGCCGCGATTGCCACATATATTGCCATGGGACTTCAGGTCAGAGAGGCTGTGGAAAGGGCCAAGGACTTTATCCACACGGCTATCCGCTTTGCCGTGCCACTAGGCAAGGGACACGGTCCCACGAATCTTTATGCCCGCTTTGCCCGTGAGCAGGAAAAGGGCCAGGTCCTTGAAGCCTTGCAGAAAGGCTTTACCCGCCTACAGGAGGCCTCTGTCGGTCATCTTGTCCCTGAAGTGCAGTCAAATCTGGGCTATGCTCTCCCCTTTGCCGAAACCCGCGCCCATGTGGCTGCCTTTCCCGGTAGACTAATAAGGCTGGGGGGGGCAATCGTGTCCGTGAGCAGCCCTGCCTTTGGGGCATCCAGCCACGTTGCCACCATCATCCTCACCACAATGTGTCACGATCCTGCCTTTCGATCGGCCATGAATATCCGTTTCTCAGAGGCCAGGATTTTACAGTGCCAAGCCCTGGGTTGGAAGGTATGCTCCTTTGACCGCGCTCATGAGCCTGAAAATGTAAAGGAGCAAGAAGGAAGCACCCTCGAGTGGGGTACTGGGACCGTACTGTCACAGGAAACGGAGATCCCTGATGTGATCTATGACCGCGGGGAAGTCGGCAAGGAGCCAATGATACGGGTCCTGGGGAGAACTCCGGACGAGGTCGTAGCCAAGGTGCTTCAGTTGAAGGGCTCATGAGTGAAAATCATCACACCCCCAGAAAGAAAAAAGTGCGCGAGGTTTCCTCCACCTATTACAAATACGTATCTTGCAATACGAACTTTTCCAACATTTTCTGACGCGATAAGAGACTGACACGTAAAAACAAAGAGGCCCATGGAGTAACTCGAAGCCCGGCGGTAACCGGTGAGGACGCGCAAAACCGTCACTGAAGACCCCGCCCCCCTAACATCTCGAAATATATAATAAATGCACAATATGCCACAGTCGGGCATGAAAAACCGAGCGCTAAACCGCGGACAGAGACAAGAAATCATTACACATGGTACGATTTATGCTGCATTCAGTGATACAAGGGCTGCCCGCCCCCTTTGCTGGATGGCAGGAAATGTGAGCCGGCATCTTCTGCGCCCTCCAACAAAAACAACACCGAAGGGAGGTAAACATCGTGCCTTTCACCAAACAAGAATTTCAGCACGCATCCCAAACCATAGACGCTTGTTCAGAGGAATTGATGGACTTAATGGCTACATTTAGGATGTACAGTGGCAAAACCCTTGATATTGACCGTGGTGACTTTGATGTTGCGTTCTTCACAGAGATTCATAGCAAGTGTAGTGACATACACGAAAAAATCGAATTGCTCGGACGACTCCTTCACCCAAACATGGCAAAAATGGAAAAGATGACAGAAGGCTACATGGCCTCTAATACCATAAGGCTTCGCACCATCACATAGGCTGGGCTTGCCTCTTGGCCCTTCAAGACTCAGTTTCTACTGATCCAGGCTGGCTCCATCCCACTGAGAAAAGAAACAGACAGCGTGTAGATACAGGCGCTCATTGCGCCTAGTTTTTCGTCTATGTCCTTGGCACACACAGACTGCTTACCCTCTGGGACCCATATGTCGATGGCGTCTGTTAGCAAGTCTTTTTCAATAGCGCCTCCGTGTTGCTCCGCAATGGAGCGCATAATGTGCACCGACAATGAACGTATTCCGGTCTTTTCGCTATCTATGATCTCTATCATCGGTCATGCCTTTCACTCAATTTATCTCAGGCCTTCTGCAAATCGTTTTATTCCCTTATATGAAAACACCATGCCAAAATAGCGGCTTTTCGAGTTTGCCTTAATTATCTGAGAGTTAAGCAATATTATGCTCCAGAGAATATTCAAAAAATCGGGGCATTGAGGTCGTAGATTGACAGAAGAGGTGACAAGAATTGTCACTTGGAAGGCATCACGATTTGCCGTTTTACCGTCTTCAGGCGGCCTTACCGGAACTTCACGGAAACAGGCTGTTCCGGTCAAGGCTCCGGTATTGAATCGCCTCTGAGACGTGATGGACGGCGATGTCTTCAGCCTCTTCAAGATCCGCAATGGTCCTTGCGATCTTTAAGATCCGGTTGAAGGCGCGGGCAGAAAGGCCGAGTTTGTCAATGGCCATTTCAAGGAGCCTGTGGGAGTCACCGTCTATGGGACAATATTTCTTGATCTGCCGGTTGCTCATCTGGGCATTGCAATAGATTTTGGTACGTTTAAGCCTCTCGGACTGTGCGGCACGGGACCGATTGACCCGCTCTCTTATGCTTGCGGAGGATTCGGCATCATCTCGACTGGCAAGATCTTTGTAGGGCACAGCCGGAACATCCACATGGATGTCGATGCGGTCCATAAGCGGACCAGAGACCTTTGACCGATACCGATGTATCCTTGTGTAGGAACACGTGCACTCATGATTGGGATCGGAGAAATATCCACATGGACACGGATTCATTGCGGCCACAAGCATGAACCTGGCCGGATAGGTGATGCTGGTCAGGGCCCTGGCAATGGTCACGTGGCCATCTTCCATAGGTTGACGCAGAACCTCAAGCACATTTTTCTTGAACTCTGCCAGTTCATCCAGGAAAAGAACCCCATTGTGAGCAAGACTCACCTCGCCCGGCCTGGGTATGTGGCCCCCGCCTATGAGGCCGGCGTCTGATATGGTATGGTGCGGAGCACGAAAGGGTCGGCTGGTAATCAATCCCTGGTCCTTCTTGAGCATTCCAATCACGCTATATATCTTTGTTGCCTCAATTGCCTCTTCAAGGGAAATAGGGGGTAAAATGGCTGCAAGGCGCTTAGCAAGCATCGTCTTGCCTGCTCCTGGCGGACCTATCATAATTACGTTGTGACCTCCGGCCGCGGCCACTTCAAGGGCACGCTTCACATGCTCTTGGCCTTTTACTTCGGAAAAATCTACGTCATCTGACAATGCTTCATCAAAAATGGCCCGCACATCGATCGATTCCGGCCGGATGGACCTCAGGCCGCTCAAGAATTCCACCAGTTCACCGAGAGTGAAGGCCGTAAGTACTTCCACGCCGTTCACCACAGCGGCCTCGCTTGCGTTTTGCTTGGGAACGATAATGCCTCGAAGACGGGAATTTCTGGCTGCCAAAGCGACAGGAAGTGAACCTCGGACGGGCTTTATCCGTCCGTCAAGAGAGAGCTCACCCAAGATCAAATATTCAGAGAGTCTCTGATGGGGGACAATACCAGTGGCCGCCAGGATTCCAACAGCAATGGGAAGATCAAAGGCGGTCCCCTCTTTCTTGATATCCGCAGGCGCAAGGTTGACGGTGATGCGATCGTCCGGGAACCTGTATCCGGAATTATTGATTGCTGATTTTACCCGGTCTTTGCTCTCCCTGACAGAAGCCTCTGGCAGACCTACTGTTTGAAAGCTCGGCAGGCCCTGCCTGATGTCGACCTCCACTTCGACGATAAAGGCATCAACGCCCAGAATAGAGCTGCTCAAAACCTTGGCAAGCAAGATCCCCCCCCCGTGGTGTGTTCGTCGTTACTACGATAACACATGAATTTTACGATGTTTAACAAAGGCCTCTATATATAGCAAGCCTTTTTCTGAATGGTTTAGCTCATATGCAGTCTTAGACATCACTTTGGCATACCTATTGCTGTATCTTTTCCCGTCCCTCGTAAGCCTGAATTTTTTGTTTGACAAGCTATTGATTTCAAAATAAAAGGGTGCGTCATATGAATATTCATCAGCACACGTT
>DAOUWN010000044.1 GCA_030667105.1 Deltaproteobacteria bacterium | reverse complement strand
CAACTGGATAATGTCACTGTACGGCGTGATGGGCATAGTAAATACTCAGTAAATCAAAGTTTTATTAAAGGTGGAAGCCGAGCTTTTCAAAACCTCAAAAATATATACACATGCAACCGTCGGGCCAAAATAGTGGAAAAGCTTAATTGGGGGTGGAAGTTACATAAGGTTTTTGCCGGTGTCAAGTTGATTTCCGGTTGCGTTCGTTGCGCCTTTTGTATAGATACGTGATTATCCAGAGTCCATGTCCGTGCTTCAAGATTTAAGGTGCAAGGCATAAGACGCAAGGCACAAGGTAGTCGATTGCCTTTTCCTGTGTCTTGTGCGGTGCGCCTTGAGCCAAGGTCTTTGGGCCTCTGGCGTATGAAAATACCTACAGAGTGTAGGAATATGTGGCACCAGGAGACTTGTTATATTGTGAAGGCAATAGCTAATCTGCTCTTTGAAGCGCGGATCTTAAAGGAGATCCCGCGATCCGGTTTCCACTTCCTGGGCTCTGGTCGCGAATCAGTGGCTGAGCACAGCTTTCTTTCCGCGTTTGTTGGATATGTTCTGGCCCAGATGCATCCTGACGTGGATCAACTCAAGTTGCTCCAAATGTGCTTGTTACACGACCTTGGCGAAGCCCGGACTGGCGACCTCAACTACGTTCAAAAGAAATATGTTGTGGCTGACGAAAACAGGGCCATGGCAGACCTTACAAAGAATATCCCCTTTGGCCCGGCCATAGGCGGCCTTTTTGAAGAGTTTAATGCCTGCGAGACCGTGGAAGCACAGCTTGCCCACGATGCTGACCAACTGGCCCTCATCTTGGAACTAAAGACCCTTTGCGATTCTGGCTGCAATGGACCAGAGGCTTGGCTGCCTCACGTCGTAGCTCGACTTCGAACCGAGGTCGGCCAGAACCTGGCAAAACAGGTATTGAAAACCGCTTCAGATGCGTGGTGGTTTGAAGAAAAAGAGACCTGATGACCTTTGAATCCATTGTAGGCCAGGAGCGCGCCATCCGCCTCCTGACCCGGATACTTGAGAACAATCGCCTGGCCCATGCCTTGCTCTTTACGGGTGTTGACGGCATTGGCAGACAAACAACTGCCAAGGCCATGGCCATGGCTTTGAACTGCCTGAAGCCTGTGGGAACGTCGGCATGCGGGGTGTGTCGATCCTGCAAGAAGGTGATTTCGGGCAATCACCCGGACGTCATCATTGTCAAGCCCAGCGGGACGTTTATCAAGATCGACCAGGTGCGGTCTTTGCGCAAAACCTTAAGGTTTGCCCCCCTTGAGGGGGGGCGGCGTGTAATCATAATCAATGACGCACAGGCCATGAACCTTGAAGCGTCCAACGCCATGCTGAAGATCTTGGAAGAACCGCCCAATGACACATACATAATCCTCACTGCCTCCCAGACCACGGACTTGTTGCCAACGATTGTCTCCAGGTGCCAGCAGATACCTTTTAGACCAGTTCCAGTTGCAGACATCGCAGCGGCGCTTGGCGCCAGGAGTGGGCTTGATGCAGACGCAGCCACAGCCGTTGCCGTATTGGCCAAAGGAAGCCTGGGGAGAGCCCTGTCTGCGGATGCAGAGAAATGGATGGACTGGCGGAAGGACCTTCTTGAGCGTGTTGGGTTGGTTTCATCGGAGTCGACCCATGCGCTTTTTGTCTTTGCCGATACGCTGGCACGTGATAAAGACAGATTGCAAGATGCACTGGATGTGATTATTATTTGGTTTAGAGACATACTGATATGTAGGTTCCACCCTGAGAAGATTCTAAACAGGGACTGTATGGAAGAGATACAGCGCAAATCAGAACGGCTTTCAGTCGATGATATCTTGGAAATTATCATGGCTGTATTCGCCGCACAAAGGGCCATCGTGAAGAATGCCAATCGCCGTCTTGCCTTAGAGGTGATGATGATGCGTATGAGTTCAGCTTTCAGAAAAAGCCTACATCCCCAGGGTTATTGAGAACTTACGATTCAAAATGGTAACAAAGTGGAATAATGAGTAAATTTGTCGGTATAAGATTCAGACCCCAAGGCAAGGCCTATGATTTTGATGTGGGTCACTTTGTCCTTTCCCCTGGAAGTCACGTGATCTTGGAAACCGAGCGCGGTCTGGCCCTCGGGACGGTTGTGACTGTTTCCAAGACTGTTGAAAAGGGGCAGAACAGAACCCCGCTGAAAAAAGTCTACCGGCTGGCAAATGACGGGGATCTTGAACAGCATAGGAGGAATATTGAACGGGAAAAAGCCGGCCATGCATATTGCCTGGATTGTATCAAGAAATTGGGACTTCAAATGAACCTTGTATCGGTTGAGAGTCTGTTTGACGGGACAAAACTGACCTTTTTTTACACAGCCGACGGCCGCGTCGATTTTCGAGAGCTGGTCAAGATGCTCGTTAAGGTATATAGGGTGCGTATTGAGATGCGCCAGATCGGGGTCCGTAATAGAGCAAAGATGTGCGGGGGAATTGGACGTTGCGGCCAAGAATTGTGCTGTTGTACCTTCATTAGTAATTTCCAGCCGGTGTCTGTTCGAATGGCGAAGGAACAGGGGCTGTCACTGAATCCCAGTAAGATTTCCGGACTGTGCGGCCGACTGATGTGCTGTTTGGCATTTGAACATGGGACCTATTGCGATCTTAAGGGGAAGTTCCCAAGTTGGGGAAAGGTCGTGCAGACCAAAACGGGCCAGGGAAGGGTTATTCGTCAGAACATACTGAAAGAGTCGGTTACGATCCAGCTTGAGGACGGGAAGGAATTGGACGTAAGCTTGAAGGAAATTATCGAGGAGACAGAAGTGTCCCCACAGAAAATACAGGGACTTCACGACTAATTGTTGAGAGGAAAACCATATGCCTCAGCCGTTTTATGTGACAACGCCCATCTATTACGTTAATGCCAGACCTCACCTGGGTCATGCTTATACGACTATTGTGGCTGATGTGGTGAATCGATTCCATTGCATATGCGGCCAGGAAACCTACTTCCTGACAGGAACCGACGAACATGGCGACAAAGTGGTTCGGGCAGCCAAAGAGGAGGGGATGAGCCCTCTCGCCTATGTGGATCAGATCAGCGATCTTTTTAGAGCCTTGTGGCCTGAGCTCGACATAGAATATGACTATTTCATACGCACTACGGAGTCTGCTCACGTAAATATTGTCAAGGAAGTCCTGCAAAAGATTTATGATTCAGGCGATATTTACTTCAGCGAATACGAAGGGGCATACTGTTTTGGCTGTGAGCGGTTTTATACTGAACGGGAACTGGTAGGTGGCAGATGTCCTGACCACAAGACGATCCCTGAGGTAATCAAGGAATCCAACTATTTTTTTAGAATGAGCCGATACCAGGACTGGCTCGTGGATCACATTAACAAGAACCCGGATTTTATCAGCCCCGAGCGTTACAGAAACGAAGCGCTCGCCTTTTTGCGCGAACCCCTTGATGATTTGTGCATATCCCGACCCAAGAGCAGACTTCAATGGGGTATTACCCTTCCTTTTGATGATCAATATGTGACTTATGTCTGGTTCGATGCCCTTCTAAACTATGTCTCCGCCCTGGCATATCCTGATGGTGAGCGTTTCAAGAGGTTTTGGCCTACGGTTCACCACCTTGTCGCCAAGGATATCCTTAAACCTCACGGCATATACTGGCCCATCATGCTAAAGGCCGCAGGCATTCCTCTGTATCGCGGACTTCATGTTCACGGTTACTGGAATGTCGATGAGAGCAAGATGTCCAAAAGCCTTGGCAACGTGGTGGATCCACTTGAGCTCAAGAACGTGTATGGTGCAGACGCCTTTCGGTATTTCCTCCTGCGAGAGATGGTTTTTGGTCTTGATTCCAGTTTCACCGAAAAGGCCTTCGTTCAGCGCATCAATTCTGATTTGGCCAATGACCTGGGGAATCTCTTTAGCCGCAGTATAACCATGGTACACAAATACTTCAAAGGTGTTGTGCCAAGAGGTGATGAAGTCCAGGAAAGCAGTCTGGATCTGGATGTGAAGTCCGATGCCCTTAAGACAATTCAGGGCTATAAGAAAGCAATGGAAGACTTCGCCTTCCACAAGGCTCTCATGGCTATTTGGGAGTTCATAAACCGGATTAACAAATACATAGACGTGACTGCCCCGTGGGAGCTTGCCAAGAAAAAGTCACAGCACAAACTGCTGGGGCTGGTGCTCTACAATGTTCTGGAAGGTCTTCGTGTCATTGCGGGGCTTCTCTATCCGGTCATGCCAAGGGCTTCCCAGGTCATGCAAAAACACCTGGGCATGACATCCGCAGACATCTGTCAGACATTAGAGGACCTCAGCGTTTGGGGGAATATGCAACCTGGGACAAAGCTTCCAAAAACGGTCACTCTTTTTCCGAGGGTCGAATTGGATAAACCGGAAGCAAAGGGCGGGGAAATAGCCCCTGCAAAGGAGACGTCAGATTCATTGAAACCAGAGATTTCTGTGCAAACCTTCCAGCAAATAGACCTTAGAGTTGCCACAGTGCTTCATGCCGAGCCTGTGCCAAGGTCCAAGAACCTATTGAAACTCAAAGTCGATGTTGGAGAAGAACGGACAGTCGTGGCAGGTATAGCAAAAAGTTACCACCCGGAGGATTTGATAGGAAAACAGGTGGTAATTGTCGCCAATCTTAAGCCCGTAAAACTCATGGGAATTCTTTCCCAAGGTATGGTCCTGACGGCTGCAGACAAAGGCGCCTGCAGGCTGGTCACCCTTGACGGCCCTTCTGAGCCGGGCACTCCGCTCAAGTAGCAGCCGAAAACGCCTGAGCGATACCGCGTCTTCTGGGCGTGGCTGTTTATGCCGCACTGATCGGCCTCCCAGCCCTATCGGGGGGCGTTATGGCAGCGCTTCGCAAGGCGAAGGGCAATTTCCTGTCAAAGCATGGCTTCTCCTTTGTTGTAGTGAATATAATGCTCCTTGTAAGCCGTGTGTAGTAATAAAAACAACTTTTCTGAAGAGTCAAGAAAATAGACTTATTTTTTTTGCGATAATGTCCTATAATCTCCAATATAGGAAACCAGCTTCATCAGCTTCTCTCTTGGAATAAAATGATTTGACATCCAGCAGAATGGGCATGTCCGCCCTGCTTATTCTTCTTATTTCTTCAAGATCAAACTCCTCAACATACTGCCGGTGTTTTACGGCGAGGACGATTGCATCATAGGGTTTATTGCCTTCTATGTCATGGGTAAGCTCCAAATTGTATGCATGCCTTGCCTCGTCCTCGTAAGCATAGGGGTCGTTGACATACACATCAATATCGTATTCTCTTAATTCATTGTAAATATCTATCACCTTGGTATTGCGTATGTCGCTGATATTTTCCTTAAAGGTAAGCCCCAGTATCAAAACCTTGCTGCCCTTTACGGTCTTGCCGGCCCTTATCAGCATTCTGACCGCATTTTCTGCGACGTATTTGCCCATGTTGTCATTGATTCTTCTGCCAGCAAGAATAATCTGTGGACGATAGCCAACGGTTTCGGCCTTATGAGTTAAGTAATAAGAGTCAACTCCGATACAATGGCCCCCGACAAGGCCGGGTTCGAACCTCAAGAAGTTCCATTTGGTTCCGGCAGCTTCGAGGACCTCTTTAGTGTCTATTCCAAGCTTATTGAAGATAATGGAGAGCTCATTCATAAGAGCAATGTTGAGATCACGCTGGGTATTCTCAATAACCTTTGCCGCTTCAGCAGTCTTGATATTAGGAGCAAGATGCACGCCGGCCGTAATAACAGAGCCGTAAATCTCAGCCAGAAAGTCACTGGTTCCCGGGCTGTCACCGGATACAACCTTAATTATTCTGTCAATTGTGTGCTCCCTGTCGCCGGGATTGATTCTTTCGGGCGAGTATCCAACATTGAAATCCTTCTTCCATGAAAGCCCGCTTTCGGTTTCGAGGATCGGCACACAAATATCCTCGGTGACACCGGGGTATACAGTGGATTCGTACACAACCACTGCGCCTTGACTCAAATGTTTTCCAATCAGTTCAGTCGCTTTTTCAATGGCCTGAAGGTCAGGAGTTCGGTGTTTGTCAATCGGTGTTGGAACAGTTACGACAATAAGTTTACACCCAGAGATTATTTCGGCATTGTCCGCAAATTCAATATTGGACTTCTCAAGGGTTTCAGGGTCCACTTCATTTGTTCGATCCCTGTGCTGTTTCAATTCCTCAATTCTATCGGGATTGATATCAAATCCAAGAACGTCATATTTTTCAGCAAGTAGGACCGCCAGGGGAAGGCCAACGTAGCCAAGGCCGATTATGCAGATCTTTTCCTTTCCGTTTTCAAAGTCCGCCCGATTCAACATCTTGTTTCCTCCACAGAGTTTTGCGTTCTGTCAATAACCAAAGCCAGGTTCTCATAGCCCGGAATCGTATTATTACCACGTGTTGTGGGCTCACGCAAGTTCTGTCGTCATTGTTCAAGGCAAGTGCCAGGCTAGGTTGTGCATGGCAGCAAACGAGCATGAATATTTGGGACCTTCGTTTTCATATTTGTTTTACTGAGATCATGATTGTGTTACGATACTACATTCCCCTGAAGGAGGGAAAACCACATGCGCTACGACACGGCACTTAGAGCGTACACGTCAAAGAGGATTGAAGAGATCGAGCGTGCGGACATTCTTGTCGGCATTCCGTGTTATTATAACCAAGAAACCATCACTCACGTTATCCAGATGGTCAGCCACGGCCTTTTTCTCCACTACAGGGATTTGCGGTCTGTTATCATGATCGCTGACGGCGGCTCTACTGACGACACCCGGGAGATGGCCAAGGATTTTGAGGTCAAGCCGTGGCAGGAAAAGATCACCTCCATCTACCGGGGGCCTGCAGGGAAGGGTTCTGCCTTTCGATCCGTCTTTGAAACCGCAAAACGTCTAAAGGTCAAAGCCTGTATGGTTGTTGACTCGGACCTGCGCTCCATTACGAGCGATTGGGTAAAATATCTTCTTGAGCCGATTCTGGAAAATGACTACCAGTTCGTCTGCCCTGTGTATTCCCGGTACAAGTATGACGGAACTATTACAAATAATATCGTCTATAATCTGACCCGTGCTCTCTACGGGCTGCGCATCCGTCAGCCCATTGGCGGCGACTTCGCGTTTGTCGGCGACCTGGCGGCGTACTATATTGACCAGGATGTCTGGGACACGGACGTGGCCCGCTATGGCATTGACATTTGGATGACGACCAACGCGATTACCAACAACCTAAAGATCTGTCAGTCCAACCTGGGAGTAAAGATCCACGATGCCAAGGATCCTGCAGAGTCCCTTGGGCCTATGTTTCGTCAGGTGGTCCACACGCTTTTTGTCCTCATGGAGCACCATGAGGCCGAGTGGAAGGCGGTCAAGGGTAGCCGGACAGTGCCCCAATTCGGACTTCAAAAAACCTTGGAACCGGAGCCTATTCAGATTGATCTTGACCGGCTGGTCAAAGAGTACAAAACCGGCTTTCGGCACTTCAAGGGTCTCTATAGGGATATCTTCTGCCCGGAGTGTTTCGAGGAGCTCAAGAAATGCGCTTCCAAGGCCAAGACCAAGTTTATCATGCCTGCCAAAACCTGGGTCATGGTTCTCTACGAGACCGCAGCTACTTTCCATCGCTGGACCGACAACCGGACCCAACTGGTGAATCTGGTCACCCCCCTTTATCTTGGTCGTGTAGCATCCTTTGTCAACCAGACGAGAAAGATGACTTCCAGCCAGGCCGAAGAAGTGGTTGAGGAGCAGGCCCAGGTCTTTGAAGACTATAAGGATTATCTTGTCCGAGCTTGGGACGAGAGGCCGAAAAAAGGCCCTGATGGTTGTTTTTGAGCGAGCCCTTATGGTTTTTGGCCTGCCGCGAGCATTCGATGGTTCATGAAGCCATAGTCTCCCGGCCTCTGGTGGGGACAAAAATCGGTATGGAGCTTGACTTGCTCGAATCCTGCCTGTTCCAGAAGATCGCAAATGGCTCGGGACTCATAAAGACGGATGGCGTAAGTGCAGTCACGTACTACGCCTTTTTGTTTGCTGAGAACCATTTCACGTGCGTATAGCGTATTTCCTTCCATTTTGCGCTCTCGGCAGACCACGATATCCGCGCCAATCTCATGCCACGCGGTCGGGTTGAGAGAAGCCCTGACTTGCGCCCCGTCTGTTACGTCAATTAAAACCCGGCCACCGGAGTGAAGGACGCGCATGGCTTCGGCCACGATTTGCCTGTCAGCGCTGTGTTCCTGGACATAGCCCAGGGAATTTCCCATAATCAGCACGTGGTCAAAGCTGTCGGGCGGAAGCCCCGTGCTTCTCGCGTCGGCCCGGATGAATTTCATCTGATAGTTGCACTCGACGGCCCTTGTCCTGGCGCAGTCAATCAGACAGAAGGAATAGTCCAGCAGGGTGCATCCCGCGAAGCCGCGGGCGCACAGTTCCAAGCTGTGACGGCCATTGCCGCCACACAGATCCAAGATCTTGTGTCCGGAACGGATCGGCAGAAGTTCGCAGATGAGGTCCACCTCGCGGCGGGTGATTTCTTCGTCGCAGACCGAACGGGCGTCCGTGAGGAGATAAACCTCATCGAACATGGTCTTCCACCAATCAGGGGTCACTTCAAAGTTCATTCTTTACGGTGTCTAGTGATCGGTCCTGAAATCAAACAGCCCGTCTGAGGCAATGATTGCGGGCGAGCCGCCCCAGGGCTGCAGCCGGGCGATTTGAAGTTCTTCTTCCTCGATCTTTATAATGTCATCGAGTTCGCCGGTCTGCCACATCTTCTCCAGGGTCAGGCAGTCTGACCACAGGTTAACGCCATAGGTTTCAAGGGCCTTGAGTTGGAGTGGGCTGATCAGCCTCGGCCTCAGGGCGATCTTGATCGGACCGAGAAGATAGGCAAAGTCGTGCTCCATGGCCATCCTTTTCTGCATTTCAACTACTTCGAGTACATCTCCGTATGCCATTTCCAAAATGGCATCATTGATACGGTCTGCTGCCTCGCCAATGCCCATGTCCGAACGAATGACGGCCAGGGGCTGAACCCCTCCACCACTGCCCACGTTTGTTGGCACCCAACCAAACCGGCTCAAGAATCCGTAAAGCCCTTCAGGTCCCATGAAGCAGCGGAAATCTGTCTGGAAGCGCTCCAGCGCTATTTCTTCCTTTGCGGGCTTCAATGTGGGGATATCTTCGGCCCACAATTCAAGAGGGATCTTTTCCTGGACAATATAGTTTCCCTCCTTAATAGCGAGACTCACCGCTTCATCGGCATCCTTGTTGACCTGCCCAACCCGCACGCCCTTGCCGGAATAACCCCTTTCAGGCTTTAGCACCAGGTCGTCCCAGTGAGACCTGGTCCACTCGATCAGATCGTGGATCTCTTCGCCATTGGGACCATTGGTGCGGCGCGGATAGAACTGACGCGTCCAGGGGGTTCGTTCCACTATATCGGCGTGAAATCGGTTACCATGGGAAGTGGTGATGACTTCAAACATGCTCTTCACGTTAATGGGTTCGGTGCCGCGAGGATTGATGACTCGTCTCTCTCGAACGGCCTGCAACAGGGGTGAGAGGTTTTGCTTACGGTGCAGGGCCAACAGCACATCCGTGTTGAAATCCACAAAGATCACTGAAACAGGCTTACCCTGCCAGCAGACCTTTCCGTTTTTCGACTCGAGTTCATGGGGAGCCATCAACGCCCCGGAAATGCCATCGACGCCACCGAGGCGTTCGGCCAGATTTCTGTTTTCTGTCACACTTTCCAGGGTCTCTTCTTCGGCCACCACGGCAATCAACTTTGCATCGTTTCCATCACGAGACGTGTGGGCCTGAACCAGCATCTCCACAAACCTGTCTACCGGAAATAGCAACGGATGGTCAAAGTCCAGATCCACTTCAATTGGACGGATTTCATTGAGTCTAAGCCAGACTGCCTTGCCGATGATTTGGGTGATGCGTTGATAATCCCACCCGCCCGGACTGCCGAGATTCCATTCAGAGTGATATCCACCAAATGCTTTCAATTACTCCTCCTCGTTCTATTTCCGTCATTCAGGCTCTGAAACCGCTTTTCAATGAGCTGAAAGGGAAGTTCGCCTCCTTCCAGGAGTTGTCTGTGAAACTGATCGCGACCCATTCTACTTTCATAGGTCCTTTTCAGTTGCATAATTTCATAACGGCCTAACGTGTAACACAATTGATAACCAGGGTTAAGTCCGAAATGGTCTATCTGGTGATGGGCCTCTTCAGGGGTGAATCCCGCTGTCGCCAGTAATCTTATAGCATCTTCCGTGGTAAGCATGCCAGTGTTTAAACCAACATCGATTTGACATCGCGCGGCCCTCCACAGCCGTCGCTTGCAATCGACCAGGAATTCTATGGGAGTTTCAACATAGCCGTACTCGCTCAACAGCGATTCAGCGTAATAGGCCAAGCCTTCGTAAAAAAGTGGTGACTCAATTTGGCGTCGCACCGGATTCTTGAGGCTTCTTCGAACAGAATCCAACAAATGGTGGCCTGGAAAGGTTTCATGGGCGGCAAGGAATTTGTATTCGCGATGAAGGCGTTTTTTAAGGAGGTCTCCGGCTTCTTGACCCCTGTGCCGGGGCCGCCGTGTTGTCATATAGAAGAAATCCTTTTCCCTGAGATCTGTGCTAAAGGCAGCGCTAAAAGAAGCCGAGCCTCGGACAGACCGGAGATAAGCGGGTGTTTCACAAAGTTCCAAGGAGAGGTTCAATCCAACGTCCTTAAAACCGTGCTCGCGGAAAAACGAACCCAATCGGTCTATTTCATGTTGGTAGAGGGAGATGGTTTCCAGATTTT
>DAOUWN010000228.1 GCA_030667105.1 Deltaproteobacteria bacterium | reverse complement strand
TTCGATATTTGAATTTCGAGTTTCCCCGTCTCTGACAGATGGATGAAATGTATGTACTTCTGCGATATTTCATTTTGCCATTTCAAGATGCAGAATTTATGAGACGGGGTACTAGGGCATGATCTTTCTGGTGCGGGCAAGTGAAGGGTGCCACATGACACGAGGTGATACCAACGAAAGAATGGTCCATGTTCTTGTCCTTGCGGGCTATGGCCTGAACTGCGACTATGAGACTGCCTATGCCTTTGAACTGGCCGGGGCCGTTTCCGCCCGTGTTCACATCAATGCCCTTATCTCAGGGGAAGTGGCCCTTGCAGACTACGATATCCTTGTATTTGACGGGGGCTTTAGCTGGGGCGACGACCATGGCGCCGGTGTGCTGGAAGCCGTGCGTCTAAAGTATAACATTGGCGAAGCGCTTCAGGTCTTCATCAAGGAAGGAAAGCTCGTCTTAGGGATCTGCAACGGCTTTCAGGCCCTGGTAAATCTGGGCTTTCTTCCGGGTTTTGATGGAGATTATGAGACCAGGCGGGTAGCCCTCACTTTTAACGATTGCGGGAATTTCCGGGATGACTGGGT
The DNA here is from genome assembly GCA_030667105.1 of Deltaproteobacteria bacterium. Next base: position 3,610 of record DAOUWN010000228.1, on the reverse strand, counting down.
CACCCTTTCCGGAAATCCGGAATCTGCTTGTGTTTTCACCAAGAGGATCAACCGGCTGGAACTTCCCGTACGGCACGGCGAAGGGAAGTTTTACGGGTCAGATGAGATCATCCAGCGCCTCGTAGATCAACAGCAGATAGTTTTCAGATACGCCACACCGGCCGGCGAGGCTGCCCAGGGGCAATTTCCGTATAATCCCAACGGTTCTATCCATGACATCGCAGGGATATGCGATCCCACAGGCCGGATCTTTGGTCTCATGCCACATCCCGAGGCGTTTAACCACTGGACCAATCATCCTGATTGGACACGCACCAAGGCGTTAATGAAGCGCAAGGGTCAGTCGATCAAGCCCGAGCTGACAGTGGGCGCCAAGATCTTCAAGAATGCGGTTGACTACATACAAGAAACGCACCTCTGAATCCGTTCTTCCGTGGGATGTTACCAGAAGCAGAAGCCTTAACTGATGACCAAATACCCCGTGCACACATCGCTTTTTGCTGTTGCAGCCGGTGTTTTCCTTTTTGGGGCCACAGGCTTTGCTGGACCGATTCTCGTTCACCACAACCTGCATGTGACCCTGGATCCTGACGCACAGCGCCTGACAGGAACCGATACACTGAAGGTGACTCCCGGAGAAGGTTCCCATCTTCTGCTTACCATTGCGCCTGATGCCCGCATAACCGCAGTCTCAATAGCCGGCAAGGCCAGACCATTCACCTTTGAAAACGGACGTCTCCGCATTCCATGGGCACAGCATGGGGGAAGCGGTGAAGTCGCGGTCAGCGTTTCATACGAGGCGTTCTTCCGGGACAGCGTGCCAAAAGATCCCATCCACACCGAAGACCCGAGCTATGGAGTCACTGGCGTGATTTCGCCTGAGGGAACTTTCCTGCTGCCAGGCGCCGGATGGTATCCGGACTTTCCCGGCAGCAGTTCCAGCTTTTGTCTGCGCGTCCAGGCTCCAGCAGGATATGAGGCAGTCACTCAAGGCAAGCGGCTGATAAGGGAGACACATGCGGGTGTAACCACTTCGGTTTGGGATATTACACATGCCACAAAAGGGCTCGCCCTATCAGCAGGTCCGTATGTGGTGCAAGAAAGAGATGCCCGGGAGATTTCGATATACACGTACTTCTTTTCTGAAGATGACCACCTTGCGGAGCAGTACCTTGAGGCAACGGCCAGGTACCTGCGCCTCTACAGTGACCTATTTGGTCCTTACCCTTTTGAGAAGTTTGCTGTCGTGGAAAACTTCTTTCCCACAGGATACGGATTTCCTTCTTACACTCTTCTGGGAAAAACGGTGATCCGGCTTCCGTTTATCCTTGATACGAGTCTTGGGCACGAGGTGGCTCACTCCTGGTGGGGCAACGGTGTTCTGGTGGACTATGACCGCGGAAACTGGTGTGAAGGCCTCACCGTCTATGTAGCTGACTATTTATACAAGGAAAGGTCTTCTGCTGAAGAAGGGCGGGCCTACCGGCTGAAAGTGTTGAGGGATTATGCCACGCTGGTCCCTTCTGGAGAGGATTTCCCATTACAAGCGTTCACCGGTCGCATTAGTCCTTTGACGCGGGCTGTGGGCTACGGCAAGGGCGCCATGGTGTTTCACATGGCCCGACGTCTCGTAGGTGATAAGGCTTTCTGGGCAGGCCTGCGTGATGTCTTTCGAGAAAAATGTTTTCACGTGGCCTCATGGGATGACTTTGCTGAGGCACTTGGACGTGCTGGTGGCCGCAACCTCAAACCATTCTTTGGTCAGTGGGTGACTCGGCCCGGAGCGCCAAAGCTGGCCCTGGAGGGTGTTAAAGTAAAGAAAGACAACCAGGCCTGGGAGATCAGCGGCCGCCTGACCCAGAAGTCGCCTTACTACGATCTGGAAGTCCCCTTGAGGCTTGAGACTGATGGGGCTAGCATTGAGGCCAAAATCTCGTCAACGGGACGGGAAGCCTTCTTTACCCTCAGTTCCAACGCCACCCCTCGAAGGCTGGTGGCGGACCCTGATGTGGATCTGTTTCGGCACCTTGGTCCGTCTGAGATTCCGCCTACGGTCAACGGCATCAAGGGTTCGAAATCCCTGGTTGTCGTGGTTGCCCGAAGCCTTCCACCGGTAACCCGGGATGCTTCAAGGCTACTTCTGAAGGCCCTTGGCCAAGAAAAATCCCCCATGTTCCTTGAGGATGAAATATATCCCTCGCGCCTTAAAGGACACGATGTTCTTTACGTGGGATTCCCGAAAGACAAGGCTTATTTGCCGACTCTGCCCAGGGGACTGGCCCTGTGGCCGGATCGTTTCACCGTAGAAGGGGTGAGCTACCACGGGGAGGAGGATGTCGTTTTCGTTGTGCTTCCGAACCCACAAGACCCCCAGCGGGTGATGGGCCTCTTTTTGCCCCTTTCTGCCAAAGCCGTTCCAAAGGCGGCCCGAAAGATCCCCCATTACGGGAAATACAGCTATCTGGTTTTTCGCAAGGGCGTCAACCAGGCCAAAAGAACCTGGCCTGTGTCGGCGTCACCACTGATTCATGTGTTTTCTAGCACTTTGAGTGAAACTGAATAAGATGAAAAAAAGGGCGCCACCAGCCTTGAGGCGCCCTTTTCTATCTACTTAAGACCTATCTCAGTCAATAGGGTACCCGGCCTTTTCCCAGGCCATCCAACCGCCGGCAACATTCTTAACGTTCTTGTATCCCATGCGGCAAAGGGTACAGGTGGCCAGGCAGCCCCGGCCTCCTTTCTTGCAGTACATCACGATGTTGGCATTCTTGTCTGGTATTTTATTGCCAATCTTGAACTCCAACAAGCCCCTGGGGATATTCATAGAGCCCGGGACGTGGCCCATCTTGAATTCCTTGGGTTCCCGACAGTCCAAGAAGATGTATCCACCTTGGTCTAACATGGCCTTGGCATCAGATACCGAAACCTCGCAGATCTCTTTCTTGGCTTCGGCGACGAAGTCCTTGGCGGTCATGTCGCCTGATATTGCTGTTTCCGGGGGGGGTGTAGCTTTGGGGGTTGTCGTACAGCCGCTAACGGCTAAACCGATCGCCAATATTATGGAAAGTCCAAACAGGGTGTATCTTTTCATTGTTCCTCCTTTGTGAAAAAATTATTAGTCACCAAAATGCTAGCCACAGGCAGATTCCTGGCATCACCTCCTATCTTCAGGTTTTTTGTCCATGTGTTAACCTACTCAGTCTTCCACCTTCTTGGGTACGGAATCCGGTGGTACGATTACCTGTTTGTTGGCGTTCAAATACCCCGGTTTCACGTCTTTTCTTTGCAAGAACAAGTCCGCATTGCCATGACAGCCGTTACACGCTTTATTTTGTGGCGTCTGCCGTTGGATATTGTGTGGTGTGGTCAACTTCCATGTGGGGAGTTTGTCAAAATTGGTCAAGCCGTTTTCAACGTAAAATTTGAAAGTTCCCTGGTCCACCGGGATATGGCGGACTGTGACAAACTTTTCAGGCCTGTTTTTTGTTTGCAAGGGGTTGAGGCCGATCTTGAAGTCCATGAATGACCCCTTTGTCTTGTAAAACTTGAACCCCTGTTTGTCTTTACCAATATGACAGCTGTAACAGTTCTTGTATGGCATGGAATGACA
>DAOUWN010000040.1 GCA_030667105.1 Deltaproteobacteria bacterium | reverse complement strand
GCTTGCGCAAAGCATTTTTCAAGGAACCAACGCTTGAGTTAAAAGCCAAGCTCTTTTTTAGGGCCATCATTCTTTGTGATAACGAGCCACTTCTGAGATTCATAAAGAGGATCAATTTCATTGATGTTCGCAGGAACATGAGGGAGTTTGACCGAGGTCTTTTTTCTCGATATCTTAAGCGGGTTGAGGCCGGGCGCTTTACATCAGCGTAGGTTCTGATTATTTGCTTTTGAAAGGAGAAGGATTGTGGCATCAGATGTCAATGACATTACAGTAAATTACGAAGAAGGCGATATGGTTGTCGTCAAGGAACTGGACAAATCAGTCCTTTCCAAAGGCGCATGGACGACGATTATTTTCAGGTACCAGGAATGGGATCGAAAGAAAGAAGGGTACGGTCCGGATCGTTTTACTATTCGCCGGTATCGCAAGTTGAATGGCGAGTACAGACAGCAGTCAAAATTCAACATTTCCAGCAAGGATCAGGCGACGAAGATTATTGGTGCATTGCAGAAGTGGGTGGGGGAGTGATTCTGCCACTAGGTGGCAAGGCGGATGCGAAAATCCTCTAAGGCCTTTTGCAGCTTTCGCCGCACAAAAGCGCCTTTGTCGCCATTTGTTAGCGCGTCATACACATCAAAGTCGGGTTGAGCTTTCGAGAGTTTGGGGGGGGTTGTTTTGTTCTCGGCTTTCATCTCTTTGAAGCGCTGAACCATTTCAATAAGGGTATATTTTTCTCCGGGGAAACTGGTAAGCCATCCCAATCGACGCATCAATTCAAAGCGCACCTGATCTGCCAAGAAAAGGTGGATATCCACAACCATCATTTGATCCGTAGTCGGAAGATAGTAGAATTTTAGCGCTTCTCCAAGCCCAAGGATGCCCAGGATGAGCTCATAGAAGGCAACAGCAGTCTTCTCTCCAGGCAGGGCTAGTATGTAGAGTGTGCTGTCTGAGAGATCCGCAAGCTTGGTCTTTGCGCCATATGTTTCACCAAAGCGTTTATGCCAGGCTCGGAAGCCTCTTTGCTCGACCACCTTGATTCGATACGCTTGAAGATCAACGACTGCAGTCATTTGCGTTTAACCCGGGTCCACCGATGGTCTGCCTTGTATGGTTGACCAGAAAGTGTTCGGACTTCACAACCAACTGACTAACAGATGCCCGCCCGGAGGTCAATCGGACCTTTACAAACCGGAACATAGGATTTAGTATTGAAATATCCGGGTGAGCCCCACTTGGCGAATGTTCTCAATAACCCGGGAATGAAGGCTTTTTCTTTCAGGCGATATCAATCCGCCTGCGGCGGACCAATCATGTCCGAGCAGCGTGACCAGATATTTATGATTTAGGGAATACTGAAAGCATGGAACAAAGGAGCTATTCATGGAGTACATAAAAATACGCTTTGGGAAGGATGTCGGGTACATGCACGGCAGGCTGCAAAGAACCATAGACGAGATGTTCCGACAGGTCAACCCCATGCTCGTGCTGCGCCAACAAACGTGGCGTCCCCAGATGGACATGTATGAAACGCCTGAGGAGATTATTGTCGTGGGAGGGATCTCCGGGGTGGACAAGGAAGACCTGGAGGTGGAACTTGATCACAAGGCCGTGAAGATAACAGGTGTGAGGCGGGAAATTGCCCCTGTTTCAGGCATGAGATACCACCTGGCCGAAATCACCTACGGCAGGTTTGAAAGGATTTTGCTCCTGCCCGTGCCCATAAATCCTGAGGAAGTCCAGGCCTCCTATACCAATGGTCTTCTCAAAATCACCATGGCAAAGCGTCCGCGTGAGCAGGTTCGTCAGATTCCTGTTGAGGGTGAGTAATCCGGAGGATTTGGAGATATCATGATGACAGCAGCGCAGAATGACCATGCTCCACCACGAGCAGATGAAGCTTTCAAGATCCCTGAAGTGTTGCCGATCTTGCCGGTTGTGGATCTCACGCTTTTTCCTAAGATGGTCCTTCCCATTATCGTCGAGGAAGAAGGGTCTCGGAAATTGGTAGATGAGGCCATGGCCAAAGACCGTCTCATCGGAATCGTTGTTTCCAAAGAAAAAGACCTGAAGGCTTCTGACAAACCAGACACTCTGTATAAGATGGGCACTGCCGCACTAATCCTGAAGATGGCAAAACCTGACGACGACGTGACGCAACTCCTTGTACAGGGCGTAAGCCGGTTCCGGATCGAGGGATTCACCTCAGACGAGCCATATCTTAGTGCGAGAATTGAACCTGTTTCTGAAGAAACCGTCAAAGATATCGAAGTAGCTGCGATGATGAGCAACCTCGTTGGCCTCTACCAAAAGGTCCTGAAGTTTTCTCCTTACCTTCCAAGGGAGCTGGGGGCCCTTTCAAGATCCCTGGATGAAGGTGGGATGCTAGCGGACCTCATTGCCTCAAGCCTGAACATAAGTAAAGACAAGAAGCAAAAGATCCTTGAGGCTGTGGACATAAAGAAACGCCTGAAAGAGGTGACACGGCTGATCAACCAGGAGCTTCAGGTCCTTGAGTTGGGACATAAGATTCAATCTCAGGTCAAGCAGGACATGGACAAGAGCCAGAGGGAGTTTTACTTGCGACAACAGCTTAAGGCCATAAAGGAAGAGCTGGGTGAACAGGATGAAAGCAAGGTAGAGGTGGAGGACTATAAGACCAAGATTGCCGAGAAGAATCTTCCCGAGGAAGCCAGGAAAGAGGCGGAGCGCGAACTGGGACGCCTGAAGCGAATGCATCCGTCTTCAGCCGAGTACACCGTGGCTTCCACGTATCTGGACTGGATCGTTGCCCTTCCTTGGAACGAAAGAACCGAAGACATGCTGGATATAAAGAAGGCCCAGACCATATTGGACGAAGACCATTACGACCTCGAGAAAGTGAAGAAGCGTATCGTCGAATACCTCGCAGTTCGTAAACTCAAGCCTGACTCCAAGGGCCCTATCCTCTGCTTTGTGGGACCGCCGGGCACAGGCAAGACCTCCCTGGGCCGTTCCATTGCCCGGGCCCTGGGGAGGAAGTTTATCCGGCTGTCGCTGGGAGGCGTGCGAGATGAGGCTGAAATACGCGGTCATCGTCGGACTTATGTGGGGGCACTGCCCGGCCGTATCATCCAGGGAATCAGACGGGCCGAGAGCAATAATCCTGTTTTCATGTTGGACGAGATCGACAAAGTGGGAGCCGATTTTCGCGGTGACCCCTCTGCGGCCCTCCTGGAGGTCCTTGATCCAGAGCAAAACTACACCTTTTCCGATCACTACCTCGATGTTGCCTTTGACCTTTCCAGGGTGATGTTCATCACGACTGCCAACATCCTGGATACTGTTCCCCCGGCCCTTAGAGACCGCATGGAGGTGTTGGATCTCCTCGGCTACACGGACGACGAAAAGGTGAAAATCGCTCAACGCTATCTCATCCCCCGCCAGTTGGAGGCCCACGGTATCACAGCGCAACAGCTCACGATTACTGCAGACGCTATCCGGCGGGTGATATCCGGGTATACGCGGGAAGCCGGTTTGAGGAATTTGGAACGGGAGATAGCGACCATCTGCCGTGGTGTGGCTTGTGTGATAGCAAAAGGATACAAAAAGCCCACACACGTCAAAGCAAAGGATCTCCACAAATTCCTGGGACCTGTCCGGTTCCGTTCCGAGGTGAGCGAACGGACCTCAATCCCCGGCGTGGCAGCGGGGCTGGCCTGGACTCAGGCCGGAGGAGATCTCCTTTTCGTAGAGGCCACCAAGATGATGGGGAAACACGCCTTGACCCTGACCGGCCAGCTCGGCGATGTCATGAAGGAGTCTGCCACGGCGGCCCTAAGCTTTATCCGTTCTCATACCGAACAGCTTGGCATCCCCGAGGATTTCTATGAAAACCAGGAAATTCATATCCATGTGCCGGCCGGAGCCATTCCCAAGGATGGCCCGTCAGCGGGTGTGACCATGCTGACGGCTCTGGCCTCGCTACTCACGGACAAGGCTGTGGTGAGCGACCTGGCCATGACGGGCGAGATCACCTTAAGGGGCCAGGTGCTTCCGGTGGGGGGCATCAAGGAAAAGGTCCTTGCCGCTCACAGGGCCGGAATAAAGCGGATGATATTGCCAAATTGGAACGAAAAAGACCTTGAAGATGTCCCCAAGAAGGTGCGCAAAGCTATTCGATTCCATTTTGTGGAGACCATGGATGATGTCTTGAGGACTGCCCTGCCTGAGAAGTAGTTGAAGCTTCGTGTTTGAGAGCTTTTCGGCAACTACCATACTTTTCCCTTGCAAAATTTGGCGGTTATAGTAAAGAATTCAAGGGTGTCCGGATGTTGCCGGCACCCTTTTTCTATGACCATTATGAGAATGGAAAAAACGGAGAACTTCTAAGAATATGAAGACATTTGAGCTAACCGTTGAGGGAAGAGACTATAAGATTGATATTGAGAAATTTGACGGTAAGCAGGCTGTGGTGAAGGTGGATGGCAAGCCCTATGAAATCGACGTAAAAAAGGCAGCAGAAGCAGTCGTAGCCCCTCGTGTGGCACCACCCTTTCCAGGTGTTCCACAAGACAGGGGGCAGGCAACCCCTGAACCACCCCTGGCGCCTGTGACCTCGGTTCCGTCGGGAGGTCAGGTTCTGGCGCCCATGCCGGGCCTCATATTGGAGGTTATGGTTTCCGTTGGCGATAGCGTGGCTGCCGGCACGCCCGTGATCAAGCTGGAGGCCATGAAAATGGAAAATGAGATTCCTGCTCCCGCAGACGGGACTGTGAAGGAACTGCGGGTCAAGGCAGGAGATCAAGTGTCAACTGATGATGTTCTTGTGGTGATAGATCAAGGATAGGGTGCGGAAGGCGTAGTTCGCCTTGGAGAGATATCATGGCAAATGAAGACAAGATTCAAGCGTTGATTGAAAAGAACGCGGAGGCCGAACTGGGTGGCGGCCAGGACCGGATTGACACCCAGCACAAGAAAGGGAAATGGACAGCGCGGGAGCGGATATACGGGCTTCTGGACAAAGACAGCTTTGAAGAGATCGACAAGTTTGTTCTCCACCAGGCCACAGATTTTGGTCTGGACAAAAAGAGGTTTCCCGGCGACGGCGTTGTGACCGGGTACGGCCGCATCAACGGGCGGTTGGTCTATGTCTTTGCCCAGGACTTTACCATACTGGGCGGTTCCCTGAGCCTTGCAGTAAGTGACAAGATCTGTAAGGTCATGGACCTTGCGCGAAAAAACGGCGCGCCGCTCATCGGCATAAACGATTCAGGAGGCGCTCGCATCCAGGAAGGGGTCTCCAGTCTGGCCGGATACGGGAACATATTCATGCGAAACGTCCTGTCAAGCGGCGTTATCCCGCAGATCTCGGTCATTATGGGACCATGTGCCGGAGGGGCAGTCTACTCTCCGGCTCTGACCGACTTCATTTTTATGGTTGAAAACACCAGCTTTATGTTTATCACAGGTCCCCAGGTCATAAAGACAGTCACCCACGAGGAGGTTACGGCTGAAAAACTGGGCGGCGCCCTGACACACAACACAACAAGCGGCGTTGCACATTTTGCGGGAAAAGACGATCAGGAAGTCCTTGCCATGGTTCGTGATCTCTTGAGCTTCCTGCCTCAGAACTGCCGGGAGAATCCCCCTGCTGTTGAGCCTGCCGACGACCCGAACCGAATCGATATGGGGCTTCGGGAGGTTGTGCCGGATAATCCAAAACAGCCTTATGATATGCGCAAGATTATCCACTCGGTCATGGATAATCATTACTTTTTTGAGGTCCAGCTCAGGTATGCGCCCAATATCATAATCGGCTTTGCCCGCTTAAATGGTATGACCGTGGGGGTGGTGGCTAACCAACCCTCCTTCTTTGCGGGGTGCCTGGACATCAATGCCTCCATCAAGGGCGCCCGGTTCGTTCGATTCTGCGATTGCTTTAACGTTCCGCTTGTTACGTTTTGCGACGTACCGGGGTTTCTCCCTGGCACGACTCAGGAATTTGGCGGAATCATAAAACACGGCGCCAAGCTCATCTATGCTTACTGTGAGGCCGTAGTACCCAAGATTACCGTGATCACGCGCAAGGCTTATGGCGGGGCATACATCGTGATGTCGAGCAAACACCTGTGGGGAGATATCAATTATGCTTATCCTTCAGCGGAGATTGCCGTGATGGGGCCGGAGGGGGCGGTGAACATCGTGTTCAAAAAGGAGATAAGCGGGGCAGAAGATCCAGCGCAAAAGGAAGCTGAAATGATCGAAGAATATCGCAGAACCTTTGCCAGTCCGTATCGCGCGGCTGAAAGCGGATTTATCGATGAGATTATCTTGCCGGAGCAGACGCGTCCCAAATTGATCAGAGCGCTGGAGTCTCTCAAGAACAAGAAAGATCGCATGCCCCCAAAAAAGCACGACAACTTGCCTTTGTAAGGTGAGTGCCATGTATGATGCCAAGAAACTAAAGGAGATTGAGGGGGCGTCCGCTGGCTGGGCCGAGAAGACGGCAGCGCTTGTTGCTAAGCGTCCCGAGCGCAAAGAGACTTTTCAAACCCTTTCGGAAATCCCGCTGGAGCGTCTCTATACACCTCTTTCCGAATCTGACTTAGACTACATGGAGAGCCTTGGATTTCCTGGGAGTTATCCCTACACCCGGGGGGTTCAGCCCACTATGTACCGCGGTCGATTCTGGACAATGCGGCAGTATGCCGGTTTTGCCACTGCAGAGGAGTCGAACAAGCGGTACAAGTATCTGCTTGAGCAGGGACAGACAGGGCTGAGCATCGCCTTTGATCTTCCAACTCAGATTGGATACGATTCGGATCATCCCCTGGCTCAAGGTGAAGTCGGCAAGGTGGGCGTAGCCATTGATTCTCTGATGGACGTGGAGACCCTGTTTGACGGCATCCCGCTGGATCAGGTGAGCACCTCGATGACAATCAATGCGCCCGCTGCAGTTCTGCTTGCAATGTACATGGAAACAGCGGCCAAACAGGGGGTGCCCTCTGAGAGATTGAAGGGCACCATCCAAAATGACATCCTCAAGGAATATGCAGCAAGAGGGACCTACATCTTTCCACCTGCGCCTTCCATGCGCATTATTACGGATATTTTCAGCTTCTGTTCCCAGCACATTCCCACATGGAATACTATCAGCATCAGCGGATATCACATCAGGGAGGCAGGGTCCACGGCCGTGCAAGAGGTGGCCTTTACCCTGGCCAACGGTATCGCCTATGTAGAGGCAGCCCTCCAGGCGGGCCTGAAGGTGGATGACTTTGCTCCGAGGCTTTCTTTTTTCTTTAATGCCCACATGGACTTTTTTGAAGAGAGCGCCAAGTTCAGGGCGGCTCGGCGCTTGTGGGCGCGGATCATGAAGGAACGATTCGGCGCCAAATCCCCCAAGTCTCTAATGCTCCGCTTTCATACGCAGACGGCCGGATGCACACTCACGGCCCAGCAGCCGCACAACAACGTGATCAGGGTAACCCTCCAGGCCCTCTCTGCCGTGCTTGGTGGTGCCCAATCTCTTCATACGAATTCCATGGATGAAGCCTTTTCACTCCCTTCGGAAGAGGCCGTTCAAATAGCCCTTAGAACCCAACAGGTTATTGCTTACGAATCTGGGGTTGCCGATACAGTCGACCCCCTGGGAGGCTCATTTTTTGTCGAGAGGCTGACTGACGAGATTGAGCAGCGGGCGCAGGCCTAACTTGACCAAATTGACAAAAATGGCGGGGCCGTGGCAGCCATTGAACAAGGATTCATCCAGAAAGAGATACAGGAAAGCGCCTATGCCTATCAACGGGCTGTGGAGTCTGGCGACCAGGTAGTGGTTGGGCTCAACAAGTTTCAACAGGAGGAAGCGCCGCCCAGGAACCTCCTGCGTGTGAATCCTGCTGTCGGGGAGTCTCAGGTGACCAAGCTTAAGCAGGTCAAGGCACGGCGGGACGGTGCTGCCGTGGTTTCGGCCCTTGAAAAGCTCAAGAACTGTGCGCAGGGGACCGATAACTTGATGCCGCATATTATTGCGGCTGTTAGGTGCTATGCCAGCCTGGGGGAGATTTGTGATACACTAAGGGAGGTTTTCGGAGAGTACAGGGCGGTGTCGACGTTATAGAGGGGTGAGGTTCAGGCGATGACAAAGAAAAAGATTCGGGTCCTGGCAGCAAAACCAGGGCTGGATGGTCATGATCGAGGCATCAAAGTCATCTGCTATGCCTTGCGTGATGCCGGCATGGAGGTGATTTACACGGGTTTGCGCCAGACCCCTGAGCAGATCGTCCAGGCATCCATCCAGGAAGGTGTGGATGTTATTGCCATGAGCGTGCTGTCAGGCGCCCACGATTACCTCTTTCCGAGGGTCATGGAACTTCTAGAGGAGGCTGGCGCGAGCGATATCTTGGTCATTGGTGGCGGAATCATCCCTGAAGAAGATATCCCAGGTCTGAAGAAGGCTGGCATAAGGGCCATTTTCGGGCCCGGCACCCCCACAAGCGATACTGTTCGTTTCATAGAAGAAAACGTTGGATAGAACCGCTTAGCGATTTTTAGTGATCCCGCCGTGGGCGGGGCCTTGCCGAATTGCGCCATGCTTGAGGAAAGAACTTTGCCGTCAAATTTTTTTCCTAAACACTATACCCTGCCATTTGCATTATCTATTTCCCTGTTTTTCTTGTTCGGCTGTGCCACGCCGGAAAAAGAACCCTCTTCCCTTCCGGGTTATCCCGCCCCGTACAAGATTGGCAAACAATGGTATCAGCCCGCAAAACATGCTCGTGGTTTTCGAGAGCGGGGCATTGCTTCGTGGTACGGGAAGAAGTTCCACGGCCGAAAGACAGCCACCGGCGAGACTTATAACATGTATGCCGTGACGGCTGCGCACAAAACCCTGCCTTTTGGAACTCACGTGAAGGTGCATAACTTAAGGAACGGGAAAAAACTTGTGGTGAGAATAAACGATCGGGGGCCCTTTATCCGTGGCCGGATCATTGACCTGTCATACGGCGCCGCCAAGAAGATTGGCTTGGTGGGCCCGGGAACAGCGCCTGTGGAGATTGTGGCATTGGGCACACCGAAAAAGACCGCGGCAAAGGCCGATGGCAAACGGACTTATGTGCCGGGCAATTACTATGTTGGGGATTTTGCGGTTCAGGTTGGTGCATTCAAAGAGAGGGCTAACGCTCTAAAGATAAAAAACAGACTGGCTTCGGCGTACAAGGACGTCCATATTGTTGCATACGAGAGCAAGGATGGGACATTCTACAGGGTTCGTGTTGCACGGTGCACAACCCTGGATCAGGCCAGGGAATACGAAAAAATGCTGGAAGCCGATGGGTTTCCGGAGGCCATTGTAGTAGCTCGCTAGGAAGAGGTGTTGACATTTTTTCTCAAGAGAAATCGTGGAAGAATTTCGTAAGTTGAAGACAATTTTGCTGGACAGAGACGGGGTGATCAACAGGGATCGTACTGACTATGTGAAAAGCTCGTCTGAGTTCGACTGGATACCAGGGAGCCTCGACGCTCTGAAGTTATTAACCCTCAATGGGTTCCGCATTGTTGTAATCACTAACCAGTCAGTGATCAATCGTAATATCCTCAGCGAGGCGGAACTCCGAGAGATACATGAGAAGATGGCAACGGCAGTAGTCGCCCACGGCGGCAAGATAGAGGCAGTCTATTACTGTCCCCATCTTCCTGAAGACGGATGCAGTTGCCGAAAGCCGGAACCCGGATTGATCTTCCGGGCGCAAGCTGAGCGCGGGCTGGATTTGTCTGAGGCGTGCATGATTGGTGACAACTTCAAAGACATCCAGTGCGCCCGCCGGGCAGGGTGTGGGGCGGCCATACTCGTTCGCACGGGCCACGGTGTGGATGCCGAACGTCTGTGCCAGGAAGGTGGCATGGTCCCGGATTACGTAGCCGATGATCTTCTGGCTGCTGTCAAGTGGCTGATTGGTGAAAGCTCCATCAAGGCCTAGATCCGGTAGCGATTATACAGCTCCATCCTTACAGGACAGGAGCAAAGGCAGGAGTGCCCGAACTGACCACAGTAACTGCAGAACCCATCCTGAACTTTGTCGACAAACAGAATTGGAGCAGATTTTGAAAGAAATTCAACTTGGCACATATTGTCTACTTCACCGGACAAACAGCCGAAGTTTTTCTGGCATCTCGTGGTCTGCTTCAGGATTTCGTCAGGTATCTTGTAATTCACCGTCTTGAGTTCAATATGACTTTGCAACGAAGCTCAAATCCCATAACGGGTGTACAGTTGATTCCTGGTAGGACATGTGCAGTATCTAGATTCACCAAGACGGACGTAATAGGGGCAGGAATTTACGCTTTTGGGTTTTACGAGAATTACGCCCATAGGCAGGGGCCGTTGTGCTTCGCACATGTCGTGAATGTTACCAGTCAGACAGCCGAAAAGCTTATAGCAGTTGGTGGTCTTTTTACGAACATCTTCATCTACTTCGATGGTCATTGGAAGTTTCCAGGTTGTGGTTAGCAATTGTGGAACAAGCTTAACTGTAGCCCCAGACTATTGTCAAAGTTCAGACTTGTTCTGTCACCCTCGTATATCCGGTTCAAGTTATGGTGCCAGCCCAAAAATGTATTGTTTTTTATACAGCAAGGTTGATGCCAGTGTGAACAGACATCGATATCCTCTGTAATGTTAAAGCGTTGTCTCACATGCCAAAACATATGCCCTGGCGGAACTGTAACAAAAGGTGACAATTTTGAGAAAAACAGGCGGGAAAAGTGTGTAGATATTATACAGTTGGGAAGGTTTGTAAGAAGCAAAGGCGAAAAAATTACATCCAGTATTCATGCTTCTATCAAAACGTGGCAGCGTTTTAATTCAATCACTGGGTCAACATATTGTGGTCGCTTCAAGAGTCTCAAAAGTAAAACATGCCATCATCACAATTCTTTAAAGGTCATAGATATCACGACGTGATTTTTCGGCCTCATGTGGTGCCAGGCTGTGGCGAAACACTCGAATAATTAATATTTAAGATGCGACTCTGGATCCTCCTCCCATCTTCTGTCAAGGATTCGCAGTTTCGGGCGGCGCAAATAGACAAACGTAAAGGTTTTAGAACAAGATCTAAAAGAATTGCGGGGTG
>DAOUWN010000045.1 GCA_030667105.1 Deltaproteobacteria bacterium | reverse complement strand
TCAAAGTCCTCATTCTTAAATTCCTCATCTCGGATAATAGCCTCCATTATGTGGCGGTCTTCCTTGGTGGCACGATTCAGGGCGTGAATGAGAGGCAGGGTCAATTTCCCCTCCTTCAGATCTGCCCCTGTTGCCTTTCCGAGGACATTGCTGTCTGCCGTGTAGTCGAGCAGGTCATCAACCAGTTGAAATGCGCTTCCAAGGCAATGCCCGTATTGGGCCAGGGCATCTACCTTATCCGCAGAGGCGCCTGCCAGCAAGGCCCCTGACTGACACGCAGCCTGAATTAGACAGGCAGTCTTGCGCTTGATCACCTCCATGTATTGCCCTTCGTCCAGGGCTACATCTCGCCGGTGCAAGAGCTGGTGAATTTCGCCTTCCGACATTTCGGCCGTGGCATGGGCAAGGATGTTAATTATGGCGATCTGATCGGTTTTGGCTGCAATGGCAATGGAACGGGCGGCCAAGAAGTCTCCCACAAGGACTGTAGCCGGGTTTCCCCAGATTGAGTGGGCTACCGGATTACCCCGGCGAACCTCAGCCCCATCCACCAGATCATCGTGAAGCAAGGTGGCAGCGTGCAGGTATTCAAACACGACGGACAAGGTCTTGTCATAGTCTCCTTTGTATCCGCAGAGTCGTGCTGAGAGTACCATGAGGACTGGACGCAGCCTCTTGCCGCCGCTAAACATTATGTACTTAGCCACGTGAGAAACAAGGGGAAGATAAGGCTGGAGGTTTTCGGCAAGGGCCTTCTCGATTGCCACCAGGTCCTGTGAAATGGCCTCCAGTATCCGTTCTTTCAGCCCCGTCATACCATGTCTCCTGTCAGGTCATAGTTGTGGGCTTCTGTGATCCGCACTTTCACAAAGCTACCCGGCTCTGCCCCTGCCTGATTGATGCGGATGACGCCATCTACCTCAGGCGCCTGAAAGGCGGCCCTTCCGATCATTTGACCTTGGCTGGTTTCGTCAGCCCGCTCCACGACCACCTTGAGGGTCTTGCCTACATATTTCTGGTTGTTTTCCCTGGAAAGAGCAGCCTGGAGCGTCATGAGACGATCAAGACGTTCCTGCTTCACTTGCTCCGCCACATGATCTCTTAAGTTGTACGACGGGATGTCTTCTTCATTGGAATACATGAACGTTCCCAGGTGGTCAAACCTGACCTTTTCGATGAAGTCCAACATGCATTCAAAATCATGCTCTGTTTCACCCGGAAATCCTACGATGAGCGTGGTGCGCAGCACAGCGCCAGGCGCCTTGTCACGTATGCGCTCAAAGAGTTTGAGGATTTCCGCACTGTTGTGGCGACGCCCCATGTTCTTGAGAATCGGCTCGCTTATGTGCTGGACAGGGATATCAAAATATGAACAGAGATTTTTGTGGGCGCCGATTGTCTCTACGAGTGGGTCAGTTATGAAATCCGGGTGGCCATAGAGGACCCGCACCCATGCTAACCCGCAGATTTCCGCCAACTTTGTCAGGAGGTGTTCCAGGCCGTAACCGCGGCCCAGGTCTTGGCCGTAAGCTGTGGTGTTTTGAGCCACCAATATCAATTCCTTAATCCCGGTCTTGGCAAGGATTGTCGCCTCAGACAGCACCTTTTCCATGGGATGACTTCTGAGTGGTCCTCTGAGCTTTGGAATAATGCAGTAGGTGCAACGGCCAGAGCATCCCTCGGCAATTTTGAGGTAAGCGGTATGGGGCGGTGTGGTGCGTAACCTGGGGACATTTTCGTTGAGGTCCGAACCATTACACGGATGAGGCAACAGGACGCACGTCCCATCTAACGAACCCCGGACAGCGTCAATGATCAGGTGAAAGGCCCCTGTTCCAAGAAAGGCATCTACTTCCGGAAGCGCCTTGGCCAAGTTTGCGCCATAACGTTCCGGGAGGCAACCCACAACAACGAGTTTCCTGCCCACAACCTGCTTTTTCCATTGCGCCATCTCAAGAATAGTGTCGATCGATTCATCCACGGCAGGGCGTATAAAGCTGCAAGTATTTACCACGACGCAGTCAGACTCTGACTCCTCGGAGGTAACGGTGCAGCCTGCCTGAAGTAGCCGGCCCAGCATGATTTCCGTGTCCACCAAATTCCTCGGACAGCCAAGACTGATGAAATGTATGTTCATTCAATGCAGGACGTGCTGAATCCAAATCGGCCGTGGGACGAGGACCCAAGAAAGAAATGCCTAAAATGCCTAAAATGATCTAAAGTGCCTAAAGTTAAGAGCATAAAAGCTGAAGGCTGCCACTTGAATCTTTGCGCCAAAAAAAGCAAGGCAATCTTCTCGCCTTGCTCGTATTGCCATTGTTTTCCCCTGGAGTGGACAGCGCCCGTTCAACAGGTTAGACTCTGTTATTTGCAGGCTGATGATAAATGACGAATGACAAACGACTAATCCCTTACCCTTTAAGCTTTTCTACCTCGGCTGTTATGGCAGGCACGACCTTGAAGAGATCATCCACAATGCCGAAATCAGCCTTCTTGAAGATGGGCGCCTCAGCATCCTTGTTGATGGCTACAACATACTTCGATGATCCCATGCCGGCAAGGTGTTGTATAGCGCCTGAGATGCCACAAGCAATGTAGAGGTTTGGCGACACGACCTTGCCGGTCTGTCCTACCTGATCGGAATGAGGTCGCCAGCCTTCATCTACCGCAGATCTTGACGCCCCGACAGCCCCTCCCAAAAGCTGGGCCAGTTTTTCCAAAACGCTGAAGTCAGGCCCTGCCATTCCGCGTCCGCCTGAGACAACGATATCGGCCTCCGTTAGATCGACCTGGGCGGCAGCCTCCACCTTTTTTCCCAGAACTCTTGTCTTGCCCACGCCGGGATTGACCGGAATGCTCTCCACATCTGCGGCCTTTTCCGCATCAATGATCTCCATCACGTTCGGGCGTATGGCCGCCATCTGTGGTGTCCCTTCAATGGCAACCCCGGCCAAAACCTTGCCCCCAAAGATCGGACGTGTGGCGATGAGTGTTTCTCCGTCAACTCTTAGGGCAATGCAATCCATGGCAAGACCGGCATCGAGCCGTGCAGCCAGCCGTGCGGAGAGATCTTTGCCCTGGGTTGAGGCCCCCAGTAACAAGATCTTCGGATCTTTGTCCTTCACAATATCGCAAAGTACGTTCGTATAGATATCTGTGGTGTAGTCAGCCAGCGCCGGATCATCTCCTGCCAGGATCTTCTCTGCCCCGTGCTTGGCCAGTTCCGCTGCAATTCCCTCCACGCCGGAACCCAGAACTACTGCTGTGAGCGGTTCTCCAAGGACGTCAGCCAGCCGTCTCCCTTCACTGACGACCTCATAGGCAATCCTTTTGAAGCTACCATCAATCTGTTCTGCCAGTACCAAAACACCCTTTGCCATATCAGTCTCTCCTTATCTGGTTATCCGTTCACTGTTGTCCGCACGATGGTGATCGGATAATCGGCCCACGAATCACGGACAACAGTGGACTTAAATAACTTTCGACTCTTCTCGTAGCAATCTCACGAGTTCACCGGCCACTTCCTCAACAGTCTCTCCCTCAATAATCCTGCCTGGGGCCCTCTCCGGCGGGAACGAGAGCGTCCTAACTCTACACTTGGCCGCAGCCGGGCCCACCTCACTCGAGTCTAAACCGATATCAGCCAGCGTCTTTTTTGCCAGGGGCTTTTTCTTTGCCTTCATGATCCCCGGAAGCGAGGCATATCTTGGCTCATTGAGACCTCGTTGAGTGGTAAAAAGCGCAGGCAATTCAGCCTCAATAACCACCGTCCCTCCCTCAACGGTCCGTTCGCACCTGATATTTCCGTCACTGATCTCTTGCTTGAACACCATGGACACCTGAGGGATGTCAAGAAACTCCGCTACGGCTGCCGGCACCAGGTAACCATCATCATCCACTGCGCGCTGGCCAGCTATGATGATGTCATAAGGGATGTTTTTTAGAGCTGTGGCAAGGACCTTAGCTGTTCCGAGGCCGTCGGCTCCCTCAAGCGCCGGATCATTGATAAGCACTCCTTCATCGGCGCCCATGGCAAGGGCGGTTCGGATAGCCTCGACTGTTCTCTCCGGTCCTGCAGTAAGGATTGTGACCTTGCCCCCCCCTTGGCTCTCTTTGATTCTAAGGGCTTCTTCAACGGCAAATTCATCGTAAGGGTTAATGACCCATTTCACATCCTCCGTCTTAATGGTAGTTTTGTCTTCCCCAATCTGGATCGCTGTCTCAGTATCAGGAACTTGTTTTAATAAAACAACGATTTCCACCTTCCAACTCCTTTCTAGAACGTCAAGAAGCAAAATCCAGCCCTCATGAGCCGTGTTGCAGATTCATGGCGCAACCAATCTCCAAGGACCAAGTCTGCCGCATCATATGGCAAAAAACCAAAGAAATGTCAAGATTTTCAACGCCTGGGCTTGTGAGGGTTAATCTCCCATACTCATGTTATTCCCTTGACAATATCAAGACCTCAATTATATTTGGCATATAGGGTTTTTACAATTTCCGACTTCTTTTTTTGCAAAGAGCAACATCATAATATTATGGCTGAAACCGATTATTATAAGATCTTGGGTGTGGACAGAAAGGCAAGCGAGGGTGAGGTCAAGAAGGCCTATCGCAAGCTGGCCATGAAGTATCATCCTGACCGCACCAAAGGGGATAAGTCGGCTGAGGAAACGTTCAAGAAGGTCAGTGAGGCGTATGCAGTACTGAGTGACAAGGAAAAACGCAAGCAATATGACGCCTTTGGCGCTTCCGGCTTTCGCCAGCGATATTCCCAGGAAGACATTTTCAGTGGCTTCAATTTTGGAGACATTTTCAGGGAATTCGGCTTTAACGATGGCGCTTTTGGGAATGTATTCACGGGTGGGGGGCGCTGTCGGAAGGCCAGCTTTGGCTTTGGCGGAGATCCGTTTACGGCCTATACATCACCGCAGAGAGCCCCGGCAAAAGGGGCGGATCTGGTATACGAACTGGCTTTGACCCTCCAAGAAGTACTCAATGGCACTACAAAAACTGTAGCTCAGGGGCAAGGTGGAGCACATCAAAAGATCAACGTAAAGATCCCCAAGGGGATGGTGACAGGGAAGAAACTGCGTTTGGCCGGCAAGGGGCAGCCTGGGGCCTTTGGTGGACCGGCAGGAGATCTTTACATCCAGGCCAAGGTGGTGGATGACCCAGTCTTCAAACATGTGGGCCACGACCTTTATATCGATCAAGAGATGAGGCTGACCGATGCATTGTTGGGGACAAGAGTGCAGATTCCAACTCTTGACGGAAAGCACCTTAATCTAAAAATACCTCCACGTACTCAACACAACACCAAGATGCGTCTGAAGGGATTCGGCCTCCCTATAATGAAAAAGGGGCTGAGGGGCGATCTTTACGCCCGAGTCTTGGTCAAGATTCCCAAACGTTTGAGCAAGAAACAGAAGGCTTTGATCGAGGAGTTGGCAGAGACCGGGCTTTGAGGTTAGCTTATGCCGCCAGAATTGATTCCAGTCCTGTCCAGGGCTGAAATCGAGAAAAAGACCAAAATCCTCGCAAATCGCATTTCCGAAGATTATGATGGAAAGGAAGTTGTACTCATCGGCATTCTTAAAGGCGCTTTCATCTTCCTGGCCGATCTGGTCCGTGAGCTTACCATCCCTGTTCAGATAGACTTTGCCCGTTTGGCCAGTTACGGCTCCAACACATTTTCTTCCGGGCAAATCCGAATAACAAAGGAAATTGAAACGGACATAAGAGGTCGACATGTCATCGTGGTTGAGGACATAGTGGATTCTGGCCTGACTATTGCATACATTTTGGACTATCTCAAGCAATTCCATCCCGAGTCTGTCAAGGTTTGTGCCCTTATTGATAAGGTTGAACGTCGGGAGGTGCAAATTCCGATTGACTATGCAGGGCATGTGGTGGATGCTGGATTTTTGGTGGGATACGGGCTGGATTTTGATGAGAAATATCGCAATCTGCCGGCAATTTACCATTTGATACTGTAAGGGAAAGGAGCCCACAATGGTCATAACCTGTGAAAATTGTGAGTCCAAGTTTAGGCTGGACGAAAGCCTTGTCAAGGAATCAGGTTCCAAAGTCAGATGCTCCAACTGTCAGCACATATTCACGGCCTACAAGACTTCCGCGGCTGAGGAGATCAGTCCAACTCTTGACCTCCAAGAGGAAGATCCAGCGCAACCCGATGAATCCTCTGAAGAGCCCCTTGATTTTGATCTGTTTGGGTCAGAAGAGGGACAGGATGAAGAGGGGTTCTCGCTCGAGGATTTCGGGTTCGAAGAAGAGTCCGCAGAACAAAAGGCTTCTGAAGAAATATCTGTAACTGAGGAGGAGATCACTGCGGAAGATCTTGGTTTTGAGGAAGCGCCCGAACCAACGCCAGAGCCGGTTTCTGAGGAAAATGGGGAGCAGGAGATCGATCTCGATGGTTTTAGCCTGGAAGAAGAAACTCCATCCGAAGACGCCCCTACGGTAGCAGAACAGGCTGAAGAAGAAAAGATCAAAGCCGGAGAGGAGATCTCTTTTGAAGATCTCAGTCTGGAGGAAGAACCTGTTGCCGAAGGAGTACCGGAACCGACCGAAGAATTGACTCTGGAGGATAAGCCTGAAGAAGAAATCTCCTTTGAAGACCTGAGCGTGGAGGAAGTCGAGGTCGAAGAGGAGCCTACTGAAGAATGGCCTGCCGAGGAAGAGACAGCAGCGATACCGGAAGAAGCCGGCGTGACATTGCCTGAAGGTTTGCCTATTGCTTCCGTGGAGGAAGGCGAAGAGACGGAAGAAGGTATCCAAGATGAAATTCCGCCTCCACCAATAGTTGAACAGCTCCCGGCGAGAAGACGTATCAGCATGCCCTTGATGGTGGTGTTGATCATTGCCCTCGTAGGAGGGGGGGCTTATGCTGCATACACGATTTTAAAGAGCCAGAACATAGAAATACCTTTTCTGGAATCTTTGGCGGGCGCCGGCAAATCCGAGACGATTGATCCTGGAAACATGCATATAAGCTTGCTTGAGAATCTGATTGCCGGCGAATTTGTTGAGAGCAAATCGGCTGGACGCCTTTTCGTGGTCAAGGGCAAGATTAGAAGTAATTATCCTGAAACACGCAACTTCATAAGGTTGAAAGGTGTCATCTACTTGAAGGACGGCAAGATAGCGCAAGATCGTATCATTTATTGCGGCAACGTCTTATCGGATACTGACTTGCAAACCCTGGACAGACAGACCATCAACAAGAGATTGGGTAACAGATTCGGTCAGAACAAGTTGAACTCCAGGGTGCCCAATGGCAAAGTCCTTCCCTTCATGGTTGTATTTTTTGATTTACCTGAAGAGTTAGGTGAGTTCAGCGTGGAGGTAGTGGGTTCCATTCCGGCATAATGGACGTTTGGCAATTTCTGAAAATTTGCGTAAAGGAACCGCTAACCTCAAAGTAAATCGCTGGATGCCTCTGTTCGGCGTTTTTCCCTATTCAAAGTCGTGAGCCGCCTCCCGTCTCATGGTTTACGATTCCTATTGTGCCGCGCTTGGCGGCAGATTCACACTCCCCGCAGTTTGCATATCTAGAGCAAGCGCAATATGCCAAAAGATTTGTTGAATTTTTTACAATACCTCTATATCTATATCATAGAACAAATGGAGTCTTGTTTTGAACCGTACATCCCACCTCATGATTGGCATTTTGCTTTTAGTTCTGATGCTCTTGGGCGGCACCTTCGGATACATGTTGATAGAAGGCTGGCCATTCATCGACTCCCTTTACATGACAGTAATCACCCTGGCCACCGTGGGATACGGCGAGATTCACGAGGTTTCTACACCCGGACGGATCTTCACAATGGCCCTGATCTTTCTGGGAGTGGGTTTTGTCTTCTATTTTGCGGGTAGTATGATTCAGTTCATGATGGAGGGTCGTATCAGGGAGATCATGGGGAGGCGAAAATTGGGAAAAGATATTCGAGCACAAAAGGATCACTACATTGTTTGCGGCTACGGTCGTGTAGGAAGAAGTATTTGCGATGAGCTTGTCACTTCAAAACATATTGGGATCATTGTCATAGAGCGAGACCCTGCTAGAATTGCAAAACTCGAGGATCGCAAGATACTCCATGTGCCTGGTGAGGCGACTGATGAAGAGAATCTCATCAAGGCCGGAGTCGAAAGGGCACGGGGACTGGTGGCCGCACTGAAAACTGACAGCGACAATGTTTATGTTATCCTGGCTGCCAGACAGCTCAATCCGGATCTCTTCATCATAGCGCGGGCCGGGGAGAGAAAATCAGAAAAGACGTTGCTCGCGGGCGGTGCCGACAAAGTGATCTCCCCCTATGTCATGGGCGGCCACCGAATTGCCCAAATGATAGTGCGCCCGACAGTCACCGACTTCCTGGAGCTCACCCTTATGGACAAGAGTCGCGACATTGAGATGGAAGAGATGCCGGTGGACGCGTTGTCAAGACTGATAGACGTGGCTTTGCAAGACTCAGGGATCCGCACGGACTTCAACCTGATCATCGTGGCCATCAGGAAGCCGGGAGGGGAGATGTTATTTAACCCCTCCTCTCAGAGCAAACTCCAGGGCGGCGACACAGTAGTGGCAATTGGGGAGAAAAAAAATCTGGAAGGCCTTGAGCACGTATTGAATCCGAGGTAACTCAGGGCAGGTTATTGAGAACTTACAATCCGCCGGGTCAAATTTTGTAGATCATGCGCTTTTCGGTAATAATGATGTCGATATACCGGTCGTGTGGCTCCATGGGAATTTGGGGTACGATCTGACATTCAAAGGCCAGGGCCACTTTTCGAGTCGTCACATCAAGGGTCGGAATGAATTTGTCATAGAGCCCCGTACCGTGGCCAATGCGGCCTCCGCGTTCATCAAAGGCAATGCCCGGGATGATCGCAAGGTCGATATACTCAACCGGGATAGGCTTGCACCGTTTCGGAACGGGTTCCCGGATTTTTCGATAACCGGGCCGAAGATCCAGATCAAGGTCGTCAATTCTAAACGGGACGATCTTTTTTTCTTTCTTATCAACCCGAGGAAGGGCAACGAGCTTTTCGTACTCCCATGCCTTCCGGATCATGGCCTCGGTGACCACCTCGCTAGTGCGGTTCATGAAGAAGAGTACGGTTCTAGCTTCAAGAAAATTGGCAAAACCAAAGAGATGTTCCATGATTGCCTTGCTTTTTTCATGACGCTTTTCTTCTGATAGGGCATCGCGTTGTGCGAGGGTATTACGTCTAATTTCAGACTTCTTTTCCTTTAAATCCTGCATGAGATGACTCCGCAATTTGCTTACAAATTTAACAAACGTCTGCGGCAGGTATGCGTCTGCGCTGTGGTTTATTGTGTAAATATTTAACATAGCAAAAAATGGCAACAAAGTCAAGTAATGATAATTATTGACTAACTAATACCTGCATGTTAGAAGTTGCGATCCCCAAGAAGGTGATGGATCATGCTCGAAATCAAATTTGTTCGACAGAACCTGGAGTTGGTTCAGGAATCGTTGCGCAAGCGGGGACAAGCTTACAGCCTTGGCGGTTTTCTTGATTGTGATTCAAAACGCAGGGCCATCCTGCTTGAGGTTGAGGAGCTTAAGCGTCAGCGCAACAGAGCCTCTGAACGTATTGCGCGAATAAAAAGGGATGGCCAAGATCCCTCGTACCTGATGGTCGAAATGAAGGCCGTTTCACAGAAGATAAAGGGGCTGGACGAAGAACTTTCGCGACACGAACAGACCTTGCGCTCTGTCCTGATGGGTCTTCCCAACCTTGTCCATGCCTCGGTCCCCGTGGGCAAAGACAGCGAAGACAACCCAATTGTGAGGAAAGTAGGCGAGATCCCTTCATTTGGCTTTGAACCACTCCCGCACTGGGAACTTGGAGAAAATCTCGGGATTCTCGATTTTGAGCGTGCAGCCAAGATCGCGGGGGCACGTTTTGCGTTGTAC
Source organism: Deltaproteobacteria bacterium (assembly GCA_030667105.1). The sequence goes on along the minus strand of DAOUWN010000045.1, from coordinate 866 downwards.
ATAGGTCAGGGGGCAAGGCTTGAGCGAGCCTTGATCAACTTCATGCTGGATATCCAGACTAAGGAACACGGGTATCTGGAGGTGCTGCCGCCCTTCATGACCAACAGCATCAGCGCCACTGCCACAGGACAGTTGCCCAAGTTCGAAGAGGATTTGTTCAAATTGGAGGGCTGGAATTATTACCTGGTGCCTACTGCAGAGGTTCCTGTCACAAACATACATCGGGGCGAAATCCTTGATGAGGGAGAGCTTCCCAAGCTATACACTGCCCATACACCCTGTTTTCGGTCCGAGGCAGGATCGTATGGCAAGGATACAAGGGGACTCATACGACAGCACCAGTTCAATAAGGTGGAGCTCGTAAAATTTACCACGCCGGAGACCTCCTATGAAGAACTGGAAAAGCTTCTGCAAGACGCTGAGACTATCCTTAAGCGACTTGAGATTCCTTATCAGGTAGTTGAGCTGTGCACAGGTGATCTGGGGTTTTCTGCTGCCAAAACCTATGATATTGAGGTATGGGTTCCCGGACAACAGAAATATCGTGAGATATCATCGTGCAGCAATTTCGAAGACTTCCAGGCCAGACGAGGCAAGATCCGCTTCAGGAGAAAAGGAAAGAAAGGCATAGAACTGGTCCATACCCTGAACGGATCAGGGCTTGCCGTTGGCCGCACGGTTGTCGCCATACTGGAGAACTGCCAGCAGGAAGACGGCTCTGTCATCATTCCCGAAGCCCTCAGGCCCTATATGGATGGGGTCGAGAGGATAAGTGCCTAAAAAGATAAATGCCTAAAATGCCTAAAATGATCTAAAGTGCCTAAAATGGGTCGAAGTATTGGCTTGAAGTTATCCAAGAAAACGGT
>DAOUWN010000248.1 GCA_030667105.1 Deltaproteobacteria bacterium | reverse complement strand
TCCTGTTCCGCTGCCGCGATCTTGGCCGCCGTCAGTCTGCTGCGAACCCAGAAGGCAACCAGGAAACCCAGTGCAAACACTATGATGCTTAAAAAGATTACAGCGGTTATCTCCATATATGCATACCCCCTTTAGTGGGCTGAACTCTTTACGACGGGTAAAACCACACCCGTGCAGTAAAAGAACACGGACCCACAGGATTTGGACTTGCAATTTAAACTAGAGCTTAACGGGCGAGATACCGGTGGAGGTGAAAAACCACGGAAAGGCCAAAACAAATTAGGCTGGCTTGACGCCGTATTCGACGATCAACAGTTTACTGATCGCTTGACTTGTCTTGTTCAGCTACCATTGTGCCTGCATTCACACTACTGTGATTATGGCCAACAATGACGATCTTACGTAGGCCCCTGCACAGGGACTGTCAGTTGAGAAGCCGCAAATCACGGTTGCTCCCGGTTATATGTAGGCATCAGTAGCCTTGTTCCGTTACCGTCTTTCTCATATGTAAAGGGTAACCCCCACCACGGTGCCGTGTCGGCTGCATCTCTTGAACCTGTTTGCAACAGGTGGGCACCTCATTGCCTCTTTAGGCTTTTCTGCAAACACAGAACATGCACACCAAGGCAAGAGAAGGTTCCCGTTTCATAAGTGTTGGCTCAAAGAAACTTCCACCGAACACGAGCACGGCAGGGGTTTCGCCCGCCTTTCCCTCACTCACACATTGTTATCAATATGGTCAATCAATACTCCACAACGATGATCAATATCCTGCAAAAACTCCTCGCGACATCGCTTCATCTCAAAATATTCGTTAGCGATATTCAATGCAGCCAATATGACCGTGTCAAGCTTGCCAGGGACCTCAGTAGAAACCCAGGCCTTTTCTACCTCTTCGACCACATAATCGACGATCTTCTCAGCCTGGAACACTTTGGTGTCAGCTCTGAACGTATAGACCTGGTCAAACAGTTTTATGCTGATTATTCGGTCCACAAAAGCTCAGGCTTATCTACGTTGAGTCGAGAACTTGATCCAGTCTACCCAGCAGGCCATCCATCTTAGACCGGATCACGGATTTCTCTTCCATGTAACTCTGTTCGGCTGCTTCCTTTGTCTTAAGGCCCTGTTCAAGGTCCTTTACCTTTGTTTCCAGTCCTGATTTCGATTGTCGGAGCTCACTACACATGTTAACTAATCGTTCTACCCTCTCTTCAAGCCTATCAAAGCGCTGGGAAATACTATCCTCATCCACAATGAACTCCCAAGATACTTCTGAGTTTTTTAATAAACTTAATATCCTATATAGACGAGCCTCCTGGCAAAAGTCAAGGGGATTTTAAGCCATCTTCTCTACACAGAAATCGGGCGAAAAGGGACGTTTTGCAAAGGTCTCGTCTCCTAAAGCAAGCCCTCGGCCCTGGTCAACTCCTCTCTGGTATTCACGCCCAAGACCTCGAATGTATCGCGAACCTCTACAAGGGATGCGGGATCACCTGCTTCGTATGCCCGCTCCACAACGTCGGTCAAATAGAATTCACCCTGGGCATTGTCGCTTCTTAAACCTGGCAAGAATTTCTTCAAAAAATCGATCTTCACACAATAAGTTCCGGAATTAACCACGCTGATTTTCTTCTCTGCGTCAGTAGCATCAGCTTCTTCGACAATCCGGATCACATCCCCTTGTGCATCACAAATGATTCTTCCATATCCAAAAGGCTCTTCAAGTGTCGTAGCCAGTAAGGTCAGATCGCCTCTTGTTGCCCTGTGGTGATCAATCAAGCCCCGAATCGTCTCCGGCTTTATCAAAGGCGTATCCCCGCATAGTATAACACCGTCATGAATCCCGGCACGAACCTCAGGCATGGCAGTCATGACGGCATGTCCAGTGCCCAACTGCTCTTCTTGAATCGAGAAGCGAAGAGTCGGGTACGATTCGAGCGCCTCCCGTACAGCTTCGGCCTGGTGGCCAATAACGACCACGACATTCTCGACAACACCCAGTGCAGCTTCGACCACATATCGGATCATGGGCGCCCCGGCCATCTCGTGAAGCACCTTTGCCCGGTCCGAGTTCATCCGGGTGCCCTTACCGGCAGCTAGAATGATGGCAACTACGTCTTGCATGACTGACAAAAAAATTCTACCAAAAAAGAAGGGGCAAGTCAATTGACTTGCCCCTTTCGTCAGTTTCATATGTCAACAAATGTGTCTAGGCCGTCCCCCTTCTGGCCTCCCCGATCTTCAGCCTGGTGACTGCCCGCTGTAAGGCGATCTGGGCACGCAAGAAATTAAAGTCTTCTCTCCTGCTGACTTCGGCCAGGCGTTCTTCGGCCCGCTTCAATGCGGCCCTGGCCCGATCCACGTCTATATCTCTGCGTCGGTCTGCGGATTCGGCCAGGATCGTGACCTTGTCAGCCAACACCTCTGCAAAACCGCCGTTCACAAACACAACACGTTCAGCGCCGCCTTGATCCTTATACCTGAGCATCCCTATCTTCAGCGTCGTCAGAAATGACGTGTGGCCTATTAATACGCCAAACTCCCCATATTCCCCTGGCGCGACCACAATCTGGGCCACATCGCTCACCACCGACTTGTCAGGGGTCACAACTTCTAACATAATATTGCCTGCCATAATGCCACCTGCCCCTTATTTGCTATTCAATGGCTGCCATTTTCTCAGCCTTGGCCAAAACATCCTCAATCGTTCCGACCATATAGAAGGCCTGCTCAGGAATCTCATCATGTTTCCCATCGCAGATTTCCTTAAAGCCCTTGACCGTATCTTCGACCTTCACATATGCGCCTGCCGTGCCGGTAAACGTCTCGGCCACAAAGAAGGGTTGTGAGAGGAACCGTTGAATCCTGCGCGCCCGGCCAACCGTGAGTTTGTCCTCATCTGAAAGCTCGTCCATACCAAGAATGGCGATAATGTCCTGCAAATCCGTGTACTTCTGCAAGATCACCTGCACTCTACGAGCCGTTAAATAGTGCTCCTCCCCCAGAACAACTGGATCCAGAATACGGGAAACTGAATCGAGCGGGTCCACCGCGGGATAGATGCCGAGTTCCACGATCTGTCTGGAAAGAACCACTGTGCCGTCAAGATGGGCAAATGTGGTAGCAGGCGCCGGGTCTGTCAAGTCGTCGGCCGGCACATACACGCATTGCACTGCCGTGATGGAGCCCTTGGTAGTAGACGTGATCCGCTCCTGGAGTTCCCCGAGGTCCACAGCCAGCGTGGGTTGGTACCCCACAGCAGAGGGCATGCGCCCGAGAAGGGCAGAGACTTCAGAGCCTGCCTGGGTAAAACGAAAGATGTTGTCAATAAACATAAGAACGTCCTTGCCTTCTTCATCCCTGAAATACTCTGCAGCGGTGAGCGCCGAAAGGGCCACGCGGGCACGAGCCCCCGGAGGCTCGGTCATCTGCCCGTAAATCAGGGCCGCCCTGGGAAGCACACCGGATTCCTTCATCTCGTGATAGAGGTCATTCCCCTCGCGGGTCCGTTCTCCAACGCCTGCAAACACGGAGATACCGCCGTGCTGCATGGCGATGTTGTGGATCATCTCCATCATGATAACGGTCTTGCCCACGCCAGCGCCCCCAAACATCCCCATCTTGCCGCCACGAGGGAAGGGAACCAGCAGGTCCATGACCTTGACACCACTTTCTAACACGTTCACGCTGGTGTCCTGTTCTGTAAACAATGGTGCGGGCCGATGAATCGGGGCATATTTTTCTGCCTTGACCGGGCCAAGCCCGTACACAGGTCGCCCAACCACATTGAGAATCCGACCCAAAGTTGCTTCACCAACAGGCATCTGAATA
>DAOUWN010000037.1 GCA_030667105.1 Deltaproteobacteria bacterium | reverse complement strand
TTAAGGACCTTGCGGAGAGCCTCCTCGTATTTTTCCTGCAAGAACGGCGTGCTTTCCCTTTTCATAATCGTCCAGAACATCTGATCCGAACAGGGATAGTACCGCTCATTCGCCTCGGTAAAGACCATGAAACGAACCTGCTCCAGGGTGGCTACGTGATCTGGGAAAGCATAATGGTCGAGGTGATTTTCTATGAAAAATGATGTGTACCAAGCATCTGCAGCCGGATCTTGCCCGAGCCGATAGGCGTGGCCCATATCAAAAGCGGCAGGAGCGTTTTGATTCTGATCTTTGGATCTCATCGCTTGTCGCTAGCCCTTCTTGCTTAAGAGTTCCAGCACCGTCTTTTCCAACACGCGGGCCGCGAGCACCCCTATGAAATGTCCGGCAACGTTGCCATTGCGGTCAATGAAAAAGCTGGTGGGAATTCCCGTGACGCCTCCATAATCCTCAACCACATTCCTGGTACCCAGCACAATTGGATAATTGATGCCGTATTGTCTCGCAAAGGGAATCAACAGGGAGGCTCCTTCCATGTCAAGTGAGATGCCGACAATTTCTAAGCCCTGATCTTTGTACTTCTTGTATAGCCGGACAAAATCGGGGATTTCCTGGCGGCATGGTCCGCACCACGTGGTAAAGAAGTTTAAAAGGACCACTTTGCCTCGTAGGTTCTCCAGACGCAGGGTATTCCCTTCGAGGTTTTTGAGGGCAAAGTCAGGGGCGCGACCAGAGGCAAGTTCGTTCTTTTCTGCTTTGCTTGTGCACCCGAAGACCAGAAGGAGGATGACAAGAGTATTTGCAAGAAATGTCCTTGTAATAAAGTGCATAATTTCAACCTTTTGCTTCATCTTAACAGCTCTGTTATGACGGGTCGGGCGTCCTTCTTCTGTCCACCACCATGGGTGCAGTCTCCTCGTGGCGCAGGATCGATCCTGCCTCCACAAGCCAAATATGTGGCGTAATCCCCAAGGTGTCTCTGACCTTTTTGCGAAGTCGATCCACCATTGAACGTTGTTTTTCCATTTTGTCAAAAAATATCGCTTCAGAGACTTCGATGCGAATGCCCAGAAAATCCTGATGGTTTTTCCTGCCCACAACTAGCTGGAATGCAGGCTCTACACCTGTCACCGCCTTGAGTATTTCGCCCACCCCTCTTGGATATATGTTGACCCCTTTTACGATGACAATGTCATCGCAACGGCCTGAGATCTTCGATATCCTGGCCAGGGTACGACCGCAGGGACAAGGGGAATCGTCCAATGAGGTCAAGTCGCCTGTTCGAAAGCGAATCACAGGGAAGGCCTCTTTGGTGATTGTAGTCAAGACCAGTTCGCCAGTGGTTCCTTTCGGAAGGACCTCGCATGTGTCAGGGTTAATGATCTCGGGTATGAAATGGTCCTCAGACACATGCATGCCTGCTCTGTGGGGGCACTCGCCGGCAACACCCGGACCCATGACCTCACTCAAGCCATAGTTGTCATAAGCTTTGATGTAAAGCTTCTCTTCAATGGCCTCACGAACCCCATCGTCCCAAGACTCTCCGCCAAACAACCCTAGTTTCAGCGCCAGCGTCTTGGGATCAACATCGGTCTCCTCCATTACCTCGGCAATCCTCAATGCATAGCCCGGTGTGCACACAAGGGTCGTGGTTCTATAATCTTTCAAGATTCTTACCTGACGTCGGGTGTTGCCCACCGAAGATGGAACCACTGAAGCGCCGATCCTCTCCGCCCCGCAGTGGAGTCCAAAGGCCCCGGTGAAAAGCCCATAGTTAAAGGCAATTTGAACCACGTCTTCCCGTGTCACACCAGCCGCCGCGAGCAATCGGGCGACCAGATCACCCCAACGCTTAAGATCACTTGCCGTATATCCGACAATGCTGGGGTTCTCGGAAGTACCTGAAGAGGAATGGATGCGCACGACTTCTCTTAAAGGCACGGCAAACATCTCATAGGGGTAAGCCACACTTAGATCCTGGCGAGAAGTAAAGGGGAGCCGGGACAGTGATCCCAGGTCATCAAGATCTTCCGGCACAAAACCTATTGCATCGAAAGACTTTTTGTAAAAACTCACATTGCGATACACGCGGTTCAAAGTGGCCTGCAGGCGCTCCAGTTGAAGCTGTTCCCGTTCATCGCGCGACATGCATTCGTAAGACTCGTTCCAGACTGTCATCATATCTCCTTGCCGTCTGTCGTTGGTCATCAGTCCGCACCAATTCCAGGAGAAAACAAATAATTACCAATAACTCCAATGACCAGTGACTAATGACCGGCTATTCCCACACTTCCTGATATCCCTTTCCCAGGTAGGCCCGTTTAATCTGGTTGTGGTTCAGTAGTTCCTCTGATGGTCCTTCCATAATGATCCTTCCGGTCTCCATCACATAAGCCCGATCAGAGATATTTAGCGCTGCACGGGCATTTTGTTCCACCAAGAGGATTGTCGTCCCCTCATCCCTCAGCCGGGCAATGAACTTAAAAACAGTATGTGCCATAATGGGGGCAAGGCCCAGGGAAGGCTCATCCAAAAGCAGGAGTTTCGGTTGCCCCATAAGTGCCCGCCCAATGGCAAGCATCTGTTGTTCCCCACCGGAAAGCGTGCCTGCCAGTTGGTCTTTACGTTCACCTAATATGGGGAACAGAGCCTCGAAACTTCTGATCCTGGTTTTCAGGGTATCACGATCCTTCAAGAGATATCCCCCCAACTCCAGATTTGCCCAGACCGTCATCTTGGCAAATACCTGACGTCCTTCGGGGACATGAGAAAGTCCTTTCCTGACGATTTTGTTCGGTGCAAGGCCGGCGATATCAGCCCCTAGAAATCCTACCGTCCCCTTGCCGGGCTTGACAAGTCCGGAGATGGTTTTCAGAGTGGTGGTCTTTCCGGCGCCATTAGCGCCGATGAGGGCTACAAGCTCCCCTGGACGCACGTGAAGCGATATTCCCTTAAGGACACGAATATTGCCGTAGTATGTCTGGACGCTTTTGAGACGTAACAAGGGATAAAATCACTCCTCGATTCCATCAAACGCGGCTTCACCGCTTGAAAGTGAAGTTTGATGCATTCGTAAAAAGTCTGAGTCGGTGAATTTGTCATTTCGACCGCTTCGCTTGTGTCATTCCGAGCGAAGCGAGGAATCTTGGTATTACGCCCAGGGCAGGCTCCGGGGGAAATCTTATCTTTTCCGTTCTATCTATCGTCAATAACCCCGCCAGACGGCAAGCCATACTGGTCCAGGGTTGCAGCCTCCATCAGTCTTATTGTCACCTCAAGCCCGAGTATCTGAAGCATCTGCCGGCGCAACTGTATTAGTACGTTTTCAACGACCTTTACTTCATCTGAAAAGATAGTGTCACTCATTTCCAGCAATATTTCAACCATATCCAGATGATTTTCGCGGTATAGGTGGATTAAGAAACGTGGAGGAGCGGTTCTTGAAATGGTTTTTAGTGTTCGTTCGACCTGTGCGGGATGCACCTTCACTCCACGGATCGTGAGCACTTCTCCCGCGTGTCCCGTGACTCCGGATGTGCGGACAAAGGTCCGGCCACAGGGGCAAGGCTCCTCAATGGTATAAGAAAGGTCCCCGGTGCGGAAGCGGATAAGGGGAAAGGCCTTGGCTGTAAGCGTGGTCAACACCATCTCTCCTTCCTCACCAGGCGGGCGTAAGTCTCCACTGTCAGGGTCGACTATCTCCAACACAAAATGGTCCTCGTTGATGTGAAGGCCATTCTTTTCATGACACTCAAAGGCAATCCCGGGCCCCATCACATCGCTTGGTCCGTATCCTGCCGTCACGTCAACGTCAAAAGATGATTGCAGCGTGTTCCGAATATCCTGGGTCAACGTCTCCCCAATGACCAGAATAGCCTTCAAGGCCAGTCTGCTTGCATCTATACCGATACTCTCCATAGCCCACAGAATGTGCATGGCATAAGAAGGCGTAGTAAGCAGTACCGAGGCCTTATAGTCCTCCATGGCCATAAGTTGTTTGGAGGTGCTCATGTGGGACACGGGCATGACCGAAGCGCCGATATTTTCAGCGCCCTCTTTTAAGGCTCTCCCCCAACTTGACAACCCGGGATTTAGGCAAATTTGCACGACATCCGTGTCAACAACCCCCCCTGCTGCCAGAAAGCGAGCTGTAATGGTGTCCCTCACTTTGAGGTCACCCCTTGTGTGGCCAACAACCATCGGTTTGACCGTGGTTCCTGCTGAAGGACTGATCCGGACAATATCTCGAAGAGGAACGGCAAATAGACCGTAAGGGTAATTGTCACCCAGATCCTTTCGGGTTGTAAACGGCAGTCTTGCAATGTCCTGTACGGAAGCAACGGCATTCGGATGGACTCCCAGTGAGTCAAACTGCGTTCTGTAGAACGGGACATTCTTGTATGCCCGATTCAGCGTGCTCTGCAGCCGTTCCAGTTGAACCTGTTCGAGGTCTTCCCTCTTCATATGCTCATTTTCACCATTCCAGAAGCTCAAGCCTTATCCCTCCCCTCCCAAAATGTCTTGTAATCCTTTCCAAGATAGGCCCTTTTGACATCGCTATCATTTAAGAGATCATCCGAGCTTCCCTGCAGGATGACCCTGCCGGTTTCCAAGACATAACCCCTGTCTGAGATTCTCAGAGATGCCCGAGCGTTTTGTTCCACAATTAGAATGGTCACCCCACTGTTCCGGAGTCCGGAGATCGTACTCATGATATCCTTCACTACCAGGGGGGCAAGACCCATGGAAGGCTCATCCAGAAGCAGGAGTTTTGGCCGAGCCATAAGCGCCCGCCCAATAGCCAGCATTTGCTGTTCACCTCCGGAAAGGGTTCCGGAAATCTGCTTGATGCGTTCCTTCAGCCTTGGGAAGAGCTCAAAAATCCACTCCAGATCCTCTTCAACGGCCTTCTTTTCTCTTTTCCGATAGCGGAGATAGGCTCCGAGTTGTATGTTCTCAAGGACCGTCAAAGGGGCAAAGATTTGCCGTCCTTCAGGCACCTGGCTTATGCCCGCAGCTACCACTTTCTCAGGAGGAAGGCCGTTGATCTTGCTGTCCTCGAAATAGATCTCACCCTGCGCACAGGAGATGACCCCGGAAACCGTGTTCAAGATGGTTGTTTTGCCCGCACCATTAGCGCCGATCAAGGAAACGATCTCCCCGGCCCGGACATGGAGTGACACATTGTCCAGGGCCTTGATTCGACCATAATAGGTGTGAAGATTCTTAATCCTTAGCACAGAACTAATCCCCCAGATACGCTGAGACCACTTCAGAATTGTTCTGAATTTGGCGAGGCGTGCCTTCCGCGATATTTGTTCCGTAGTTGAGAACCACAATCTCGTCTGATATTTCCATTGCGACTTCCATATTGTGTTCTACCAGCAAAACGGTTATTCCACTTTCCCTTATCTTCAGGATCAGATCACACAAGGCTTGGCTTTCACTCGGGTCAAGACCCGAAGCTGGTTCATCCAGCAACAGGAGTTTGGGCTCGGTGGCAAGAGCCCTTGCAATCTCCAAATAGCGCTGAAGCCCGAAAGGAAGTGCGGAGGAATTCTCGTGGGCCCGCTCCTTGAGATTGACAAAGTCAAGGAGTTCCATGGACTGATCCATGATGGCCCGTCCTTCCTCGCGTGCTGCACGGAGCCGGAAAGCCCCGCCGAATAGCCCTGCCTTAGTGCGCACATGGCAGCCCATCATGACATTTTCGATCACAGACATGTTCTCAAAGAGTTCTACGTTCTGAAAGGTGCGGGCAATACCCTTCCTGGCAATAACGTGGGGCTTCAGACTGTCAATCCTGTCACCAAGAAACCAAACCGCTCCCTCAGTAATGCGGTGAATGCCGGTAACAATATTGTAGAGTGTTGTTTTACCTGCACCGTTGGGACCAATCAAGGACTTAATTTGCCCTTCGCTCACAGAAAAGGAGACATTCGCCAAGGCAGTCAAACCCCCAAAGGATTTTCGTACATTATCTATTTCAAGAATGTTATTCATTTGTGATTCGCAACTGCCTGAGTGTCAATCTGTATCCCTTTTCTGCAATTTTATCAACATCGTAACGCTGTTCATCACAGACTCCATGTCCATATTTGGGCTGTTTAGAAATATGACGAAACAGTAAGGCCTGCCGTGCCGACCCTCAATGTACCCGGTCCTCGTTCTTATGCCCTTCAATGTCCCGCTCTTGTACAGCACCCTCTCTTTGCCGGACAGGAGACCGCGTTGGGGCTCAAACGCCTTCAAAACAGAGAGCATATCCAATGCCGACAGCCGGTTTTCTCTTGAGATCCCGGATCCTTCGACGATCCTGATGTCATTCAAACCGAGTACGTCCTTTGCGTATCGGCAAACAGCTCGTACGCCTTTTTCAACGGTGGCCGGAGGCCCATCCACGTGGGCCCCAACGGCAAGGAAAATCTGGTTAGCCATGAAGTTGCTGGAAAACTCAAGCATTTTGCGCAAACACTCTTTCAACGCATAAACCGACTCATAGGTGTAGACAAGCCGATCTTCCGGGCCCACGATGCCCATGCGTGTTTTGCCCTGAAAATCGATGCCCGTTTCTCTCAGAAAATGCACCAGAAGTTCTCCGGCGTAGAGGACTGCCTCCCGGCTCTCGTGGGAGAAGGTGTAACGACCGCTCTTTAAGCCTAAGCGCCGCACATGCTCAAGGGCCAGCGGGGTCAGAGGCGTTTGAGGCTCTGCCGAGACAATTCTCCCCGCCCTGTCCAGCTCGAAAAAGATCGTGTTGAAATTGGCGCAGAGCGCTCCGAGGGGGGCATCATACGGATTTGTCGAGTTGCTTACTCCAGAAATCTGTATGTCACGGGCAAAATAGGAGTCATCAAGTATCAGATCCTTAAAGCCTTGAACCCTTGGAGTCAGAGCCGCGGCCATTTCCTGCCACACCTCTGAGACAAGAAGCGGATCTCCATAGCCCTTTATTTTGAGATTGTTATCTTGGTCCAGATAGAATTCAGTCCGGAACCTGTAAGATTCTCCCAGATGATGAATCGCTGCAAGGGCGGTAAGGATCTTGAGGGTGGAAGCAGGGACGAGTTTTTTTGTTTCATTCTTCTTGTAAAGAATCTGCCCGTCAGGCCAGGCCACCAAGAGGGCATCCTCTGAAGAGATCTGATCCAAAGGCCATGCTGCCTGCCCGGCCCACAAAACACCAGTCCCGGACAACCACAAGGTCCAAAGGAGTGTGGCAAGCATCAATATGAGTGTAATTCGTTTCATTTGCTTGCTCTACCTGATAAGGGCTTAACCGAATGGTAACCGTTCACGGGCTGCGCCTGTTGTCATTGCGAGGAGTCCGCCTAGGCGGACGACGAAGCAATCCTCGTAGATTAAGCAGGGGATTGCTTCCCTGGCCCAGACCGGGTTCATATGCCGACTTCGCCATAGAAGCTATGGCTGCGACGGCTGAAATAGCGCCGGTTATTATTCCCATGTCGCGCCAGGGCGGGCGCTTCGCTCGCAATGACTCCATGGATATTGAACAATGATACAGCAGAGTTAGTGACTCCGTGAACGCCTACAAAAAAGACTTGTTGAAAACGCGAAGATATGCTAGGAATCATAAGCGGTGAGCGGTGACTACGGGTCCAACTACCGGTTCAGAGGTCTTTGTCCGGGGCATCAGGACTTGGTTTAAAACCACATTAATCCTGCTCTCAGGAGTGCCTGCCTCGGTGTAGCGCCGTCTCACCAACCCTACCATCCTAAACCTGTCCCCAGTCTATAGCTCTTGAATATTTCCCTGGTTACAAAAAAGACATGAATATCCCCTGGTTCGTTGAAGATGATTTCTCCTGCTTATGGAATCGGAAGAACAGCAAATTCATTTGAACCTATCAATCGCCTATCTGCCGTGACTAGAGTAAGATCGTAAACCATTGCGGTGGCGGCAAGAAATCTGTCGGCAGGATCCTGGTGAGGGAGGTCAATAAAGCGGCTCTGGATTGCCACTTCGTGATTAATGACAGCTTCCCTGAGAGGAAGCTCTTGTAATACCTTTCGTATACTCTTCTCATGATCAGGTTCCAGGATAATTCGCCGCTTTTCAGCTAACAAAAGGATTTCCCAGATACTTATAGGAGAAAACCAGAGTTCATTTGATTCATTTTCCAGTTCCTCGGCAACATTTTGAGGAAATCTCTCAGGTTCAGCGGCACTCCAGAGGATAACGTGTGTATCAAGTAAAAGGTTCAATCTTGCAAGGCCTCCCAGTCCTTTTCATCAAGGGCAGGTGAAATAATATCCCCGGTTATTTTCACAGACCCTTTCAAGCAGCCAAGCCATGCCCGAGGCTTTGGCGGAGGCGGTGGTGTAACCAGCGCAACAGGTTCCCCTTTGCGCGTAACCAAGAGAGGGCGTCCTGTCCTTTTTACATCACTCAAGAGGCGGAGACAGGTAGCTTTAAATTTCGAAATTGTGACTTTTTCCAGCATAAGCACCTTTGTCTTAAGAGATTATGATGATCTTTTTACCATGGTCACGGCCTATAGTCAACAAGAATAATATGGTTTGGTTTTTGGCTTCTTTGTTGACTGGTCTCCGGCCCAAGGCTACCTTAAGCCTATTTGTTGGTTGCTCCTTTGCGAAAGCGTTTGGTGGCAGGACGCTGCCGCAACAACACATAGGTGGCCCCAGCTCCTCCGTCGCAGGCCCTCGCACTTGAAAATGCTACGACCCATTTTCGCCAGGGACCGGACGTAAGCCATTCCTTGACCTTGGTCTTAAGGACTGGTTCTGCGCGTGAAGACAGACCACGGCCGTGTATGATCAGCACAGCCCTTCTTCCGAAGAGCACGGCCTCTTTGAGAAACTGCTCAAATGCCTCATGGGCGTCCTCAACAACGAGCCCGTGCAGATCAAGGTGGCTTTGGATCGAAAAATCGCCCCGATGCAAACGCGTGGCGACTTCAGGATTCACACCGTACCCCAATCCTTCCATGTACTCCGGTGTGTCGGAGATGGTGAATCCGGCCCCGTGCCTCACCAGTTCCTCCAAACGGGCCAAGTCATCAGCCTCCGGATCAAGCTCAAGCACCCTCGTCGGGCGTACTTCGCCTTGATCAAATGAGGTATACTCCCTCGCAATAGGCTCAACGTCTGCCATAGCCTCCTCGAAAAGCCTTTCTTGATCACTGTTATCCGGCTTTCTCTCTTCAATCACGTCCGGAGCAGGCTTTTCTTTGTGGGGGGTTGCCAACGGAAATGACTGCTTCTCAAGGAGGTCCTTGAGGTTTTCAAAAGGCTTGTAAGTTTCAGAAGATTTGTAAGTTTCAGAAGATTTCATGGATACGTTTGTAACCGTTCACGGGTTCAGAGGTTCACCCCGTTAAATAGAGTTCCCTTCGGGACACGAAGTGTAATGTTTTCAAGCCATCAGGCGCAACCTTCCGCCAAATTTAACAGGGTAAACACTGAACCTGTGAACGCCTACTTCTCATTCATGCATTTTTGGTAATTCCAAACACGAAATCCATGCTGTTTTCAAGGCGTCAGCCGCAAACCCCTGATAGATGCCGCCCATTTCTTTACATAATACCGCAAAGATGCTAGGAAAATCAACATGAATGCCGGTTCTAAACAGGAGGCACGAAATGAAAGTGACTTGCGATAAATGCGAGTGCGACATGAAGATAACTTCTTCTTACAGGTACTTTTGCCCCAAATGTAAGTATGAAATCGAGATGGCGCACATTCAAGAAGTGAACAACAAGCATTGGGACGAGCACAAAAAGAACATAGAGCGGGTAAAAGTCAAGGGCGAGGAGATCATTGTTGTGGAATAGTTTTCCCTTTGAGCGGTTAGCTCGGTCTATCGCACTTCATAGGCCAAAGAACGGAGCTTCTCATAACCGACAAGCTCGTCTCTGAGCATTGAGCCCTCCTTGATGTCCACCCGGAATCCTTGCTCCACAGCCATCACCACAGTCTCCTTGACTTGCTTCCAACGTGGTCTTTTCCCGGTTTCCTGTTCCACGGATGTCATTGGCTCTACCACCTTGTCCTTTATCTCTGGCGGGATCCATAGCACGCGGAAGAAATCCCGTGTCTCCATGGGCCCCAGGAAGACCACTGCATTGATCAGCGCAATGGGTCCCACCTCGGAGATGACAAAAGTGGCGATCTTGTCACCCCGCACCCGAATGCTCCCTCGGTGTTTGTACCAGGCTTCCTTAACCCCAAGGTCTTCAATGATTTTCAACAAGACATGACCCATTTTCTCATAAGCCCCGTCCACGTCCTTGATAAGATCCCCTTGAAGGACCAGTTGCACGAAGGCCGTCTTTTCCGGGCCGGCAAATACCAGGTTGCGCTCTCCGGTCAGTATGACCTGCTCCAGGGCCGGCAACTCTGGTCGGATCTCATTGATCATGGACGCAAAGTTGGTTAAGGCAATTAGGACACTGGCGCCGGAGTCTTTAAGAATACGCTGGATTTCTCCGCCCTTATACAGGGTGTTAAACGGCACGGCGATGGCGCCGAGCTTCAGAGCGCCGACAAAGGCGTAAACAAACTCCGGGATGTTCGGTAGCATTATGGCGACCCTGTCTCCTTTTCCCACGCCCAGCCTTTGGAGCCCATTTGCCACCCGATTGGCTCGGAGGTTCAGTTCTTTATAGGTAAGAGCTTTCCCATCAAAGTGAAGCGCCACTGAGTGCGGAAAAGATGATGCCCATTTCTCAATCGACTGAACCAGTCCCAGTCTTTTTTCGTTCGATTCTGCGTTCATCCTTGTAATCGTCTTGGAGTTCCTTTTTCAAGACTTTTCCCGTCACACTCCTGGGGAGGGTCTCCATAAAAGAGATCTTGTCCGGCACCTTGAAATCTGACAAGGACCGCTTACAGTGTTTGATAAGTTCCTTTGCCGAAACATCTTTCCTGGTGGTGACAAATGCGACAACCTCCTCCCGTTCCCCTTTTTTTCTCCCGATAACTGCAGCCTCCTTTACCCCGGGATGCCCCTGGAGGACTTCCTCTACCTCTCTGGGCGAGATGTTCAGCCCTCCCTTGATGATGATCTCTTTCTTGCGATCTGTGACAAAAAAGTAGCCATCCTCGTCCTGATATCCCATGTCACCGGTGAGAAACCACTTGTCCTTGAAGGCTTCCTCAGTCTCTTGAGGAAAATTGTAATATCCTTTGGTGACGCCTTTTCCCCGGACAGCAATTTCTCCCACCTCTCCTGACGGAAGCTCCATGCCATCATCATCAATAATCCTCATTTCAAATCCGGCAAGGGGGACTCCGATAGAACCTGCCTTGGAAGCGCCATCAGGCGGGTTGAGACAGCAGGCCGCTACGGTTTCGGTCAGGCCGTACCCTTCAAGG